>JANXWR010000024.1 GCA_025351025.1 Burkholderiales bacterium
CCGCACCGAGCCGCTTGGCGGTGGCGATCGCCTGCAGGCCGGCGACGCCGACGCCGAGGATGACGACGCGCGCCGCCTTCACCGTGCCGGCCGCCGTCATCAGCATCGGGAAGAAGCGCTGGTACTTGTCGGCGGCGATCACGACCGCCTTGTAGCCGGCGATGTTGGCCTGGCTCGACAGCACGTCCATGCTCTGCGCCCGCGTCGTGCGCGGCGCCGCCTCGAGCGCGAAGCTGGTCAGCCCGGCGGCGGCCAGCGCCTCGAGCCCGACGCGGTCGAACGGATTGAGCATGCCAACCAGGTTGGCGCCGCTCTTCATGAGCGCCAGCTCCTCGGCGCTCGGCGAGCGGACCTTCAGCACCAGTTCGCACGCCAAAGCGCCGGCCCGGTCCGTGATCTCGGCGCCGGCCGCGGCGTAGGCCGCGTCGGTGACGCTCGCGGCCACGCCGGCGCCGCTCTCGACCCGAACCGTGCTGCCCTGCGCCTTCAGCTTCTTTGCCGTCTCCGGCGTGACGGCGACACGCGTCTCGCCGGCCACCGTCTCGCGCGGCACCCCGATCATCATGGTCTGGTCTCCTCCAGCACGCGAACCCTGCGAGCTTACAAGAAGGCCGTTGCCGTCACGGATTAGGGCCTGTTCGCGCCATGCGTGCCCAGGCCCTAGCATTCCCGTATGGAGCCCCGCTGGAAGCCGAGCGTCACCGTCGCAGCGATCGCCAGCCGCGAGCACGCCGGCCGCACCGAATACCTGCTCGTCGAGGAAGAAACCTCCGAGGGTCTCAAGCTCAACAACCCGGCCGGCCACCTCGACCCGGGCGAGTCGCCGCAGCAGGCGGTCGTGCGCGAGGCGCTCGAGGAAACGGCCTGCGCCTTCGTGCCCGAGCGGCTGGTAGGCATCTATCTCGCGCGCACGCTGGTCGAGGCGAAGGAAGACGTCACCTGGCTGCGTTTCGCCTTCGCCGGCACGGTGGGCGAGCCCGATGCGGCGCGCCGCCTCGACACCGGCATCGCGCGAACGCTCTGGATGACGCTCGACGAGCTGCGCGACTCGCGGCATCGGCACCGCAGCCCGCTCCTGCTGCGCTCGGTCGAAGACGCCGCCGCCGGCCGCGCCTACACCCTCGACGCCATCGTCACAGACCCGAGCGTGGCGCTCGGTCCGCCGCGCTGAGCACTGGCGCAAGGAACGACACTTCGATGGCCGCCCGCATCCTCATCGCCGAAGACGACTACACGGTCGCGACCAACCTCTTCACCTATTTCGAGCACCAGGGCTTCGACGTCGAGGTCGTCTACAACGGCCAGGCAGCTCTGCACCGTTGCAGCGTCGAGCGCTTCGACATCGTCCTGCTCGACCTCGGCCTGCCCGGCCTCGACGGCCTCGTCTTGCTGCAGCGCCTGCGCCGCGAGCTGCGCGTCGCCACGCCGGTGCTCGTGCTCTCGGCGCGCAGCGACCTCTCGGACAAGCTCGCCGGCTTCGAGCACGGCGCCGACGACTACGTGATCAAGCCCTTCGCGCTGGCCGAGATCGAGGCGCGCGTTCGGTCGCTGCTGCAGCGCGCACGCGGCGACGCTTTCGTCGATCCGGTGCGCCGCCTCGGCACCCTCTCGTTCGACAGCGCCGAGCTCACGGCGCAGGTCGGCGAGGTGCCCGTTCGCCTCACGCCCAAGGCGGCGCAACTGCTCGAGCTGCTGCTGCGCCGACCCGGCCAGCTGGTGCGCCGGCAGGAGATCGAGCAGGCGCTCTGGGGCAGCGACGTGCCGCATCCGGATGCGCTGCGCAGCCAGGTCCACGCCCTGCGCAAGGCGCTCGGCAACGCCGGCTTCGACGGCATCGACACGACCCACGGCGTCGGCTATCGCATCGTCGCGCGCACGCCATGAAGGCGCGCCACTTCACGATCACGCAGCGCGTGATCTGGGCGGTGACCGGCACGGTCGCCCTGCTCGTCGGCCTGCAGACCATGCTTGCCTACTTCACCATGCACGTGCAGGAAGACGAGCTCACCGACGACATGCTGCATCGCGAGGTGCAGCACCTGATCGTCTTGGCGCAGCGGCCTGGCCTGATGGCCACGGGCGCCCTCGTCGCTTCGCCGCGCGTGCAGGCCTGGCTGACCCGCGACGGTGCCGGCGGCGACGACATTCCCGCCGAGGTGCGCAGCCTGGCGCCCGGCCTCTACCAGGAGATTCGTCTGCAGGGACAGGTCTGGCACGTTGCCGTCGTCGACACCGAAGACGGGCGGCTGAGCGTCGTCCTCGATGCTACCGAGTCGGAATCGCGCGTCTACCGCTTCGGCCTGACGCTGCTGGCGCTGTGGCTGGTCTGCGTCGTCGCGACCGCCTTCATCGCCCGCGGCGTCGCCGCCATCGCGGTCGGCCCGATCGTCGCGGCAACGCGCAGCATCGCCCGCTGGTCGCCCGAGCAAGAGCCCGCCGACGCGCCGCCGCGCGACGAGGCGAGCACCTTGATGGAGGCGTTCAACCACTTTCGCGACCGTGCCGACGAGACGGTGGCGCGCGAGCGCGAGTTCGCCGCCAACCTCGATCACGAGATCCGCACGTCGCTCACCGCCATCCGCACCGACGCCGAGCTGATCGGCCTCGCGGCACCGCTCGCGCCGGAGCAGCGGCAACGCGTCCTGCGCATCGTCGCCAGCGTCGACGAGATCATCGCCACCACCGAATCGACGCTCTCCTCGAGCGCCGGACGCGCGGTCGACGCCGAGCCGGTCGACCTGCGCGAAGTCGTGCGCACCGTCTGCGACGCCATGGGCGACCGGGCGTCGTCGGGCCAGCTGAGCATCGCCATCGACGTCGCCGCCGGAGAGTCGCTGGTGGCCGACCGGCAGGCGCTGCTCACGGTCTGCCGCAACATCGTGAAGAACGCGGTCGAGCATGCGGCTCCTGCGCAGCTGACGATCGAAGGCGGCCGGCGCGGCCTGACCTTTCGCGACGACGGGCCCGGCATCGCCGCGGCCGAGCTGCCGCACGTCTTCGAGCGCTATCACCAGGGGCATCGCAGCGACGCCGACGCGCAGCCGGGCCTGCCGCGGCGCGGCCTCGGCCTGGCGATCGCGCGCCGGCTTTGCGACCTGCAGGGCTGGCGTCTCGGCGTTCGCTCGCCGGCGCCGGGCAGTGGCCGCGGCGCCGCCTTCACGCTCGAGTTCGATCCCGCTGCGTAGGGCCTTGCGGGAGCAATGCTTTTCTCATGTTCACGCCACGACTGCGTAACGTCCCGCCACCTAGCCTCGTGCCATGAACGAGACACGAGCGCGCGGCGACTCCGGGCGGCGGCTGCGCATCGGCCTCGCGGCACTGGCCTTTGCCGCCATGGGAACGGCGCAGGCCGGCGGCCCGCTCGGCATCGATCACCGGCTGAACTTCGACGACAGCGGCATCTGGAAGCGCCGCAACCAGCTGATCCTGCAGGACGTGACGCCGCTCGTCATCCTCGCCGGTGCGTTGTGGGAAGGCGACGACACGCGCTTCGGCCACACCTCGTGGCAATCGATCGACGGGGTGCTGATCGGCACCGTCACCGCCGCCGGCATGAAACTGGCGTTCAGCCGCTCGCGGCCGACCCAGACCGACGATCCGAACCAGTGGTTCAAGGGCCACGGCCACAACAGCTTTCCGAGCGGCGAGGTGATGGAGATCACCACCGCGGTGACGCCATACATCCTCGAGTACGGCGCCGACCATCCGGCCGTCTACGTGCTCGAGTTGCTGCCGCTCTACGACGCCATCGCCCGCGTCAAGGTGCGCGCGCACTGGCAAAGCGACGTGCTCGCCAGCTTTCTCATCGGCACCGGGATCGGCTACTACGCGCACTCGCGCGCCTCGTCGATCACGGTCGGCGTGTTGCCGGGCGGCGTGACGATCGGCTGGAAGAAGAGCTTTTGAGCGAGGCGAGCGAATCGCCTCGTCGCGGTCGCTTGCTTTGCCAGTCCGCCGGCGAGGCCACGGCGGCCGGCTCGCATACATCTTGCACAATCGCGACACGAGTTTTCTACGTGGCGCGGCCTAGCGTGCGCCAGATGAACGATGCCTTCGCCGAAGATCCGATGCTCCCCTTCGTGCTGCCGAATCCGCCCGACTTCGCCGTCGTCGGTTACGTGGCCGGCCATCTTCTGCTCGTGCCGCTGCTGCTCGGATTCGCCGCCTGGGCGGTCCAGCACGGCCCGCTCGACCTGGCGCTGGCGCGGCTGTTCGCCGACGACACCGGCCAGTCGTTCGCCTGGCGCCAATCGGCCTGGCTCGACGTGCTCGGCCACCAGGCCGCGCGCGCCCTGCCGATCATCGTCGGCGGCGTCGCCCTCGCCGCCGGCGCGGCCGGCTTCTTCCTGGCCCAGCTTCGCCCGTGGCGGCAGATCCTGCTCACGCTCGGCGCCGCCATGATCGCCGGCCCCGCCCTCGTCAATTTCCTGAAGACGATGACCACGCAGCACTGTCCGGCGACGCTGACCGAGTTCGGCGGCGTCGTCAGCTACGCCGTCGATCGCGCCGCGCCGTTCTGGGTGGCGACGCCGCGCGATGCCGGCCACTGCCTGCCGAGCGGCCACGCCGGCGGCGGCTATGCGCTGCTCGCGCTTTACTTCACAGGCTGGGCCGCCGGCCGGCCGAACTGGCGCTGGCAAGGACTGGCGATCGGCGTCGTCACCGGCCTCGTCTTCAGCGCCGTGCGCATGATGCAGGGCGAGAACTTCGCGAGCGCCACCATGTGGTCGGCGGCGATCGCCTGGACCGTCGCCGCGCTCTTCTTCCTGCCCCTGGTGTGCCGAGCAGCGACGCCCCGGCCGTGACGCGTGCGCCGCGCCCGGCGATTCGCCTCGGCGCCGCGCCCGCGCTCGTCGGCGCGATCGCGGCGCTGGCCTGGCTCGCCTTTTCGATCGGCCTGCGCCCGCTCAACCTGCCCGAAGAGGGCCGCTACGTCGGCATCGCCTGGGAGATGCTGCGCTCGGGCGACTGGATCGTGCCGACCGAAGACGGCCTGCCCTTCTTCCACAAGCCGCCGCTCTTCTACTGGCTGACCGCGGCATCGATGCAGGTCTTCGGCGGCAACGCCGCGGCGGCACGCCTGGCGCCGCTGCTCGGCGCCGCCGTCGGCGCGATCGCTCTCTACCGGATCGGCCGGCGCTGGGCCGGCGAAGAGGTGGCGCGCTGGACGGCGCTGGTCCTGGTGACGCTGCCCTTCTTCTTCGGCGGCGCACAGTTCGCCAACCTCGACATGCTGGTCGCCGGCTTCATGGCGATGGCGGTCGTGCTCGCCGGCCACGCCGTCCTGCTCGTGAAGAGCGGTGAGCCGCATCGCGCCGCGCTCGCCGGCGCCTGGGCGGCGGCGGCGCTGGGCGTGCTCGCCAAGGGCCTGATCGGCGTCGTCCTGCCGGGCATGGTCCTCGTCATCTGGCTCGTCGCGACACGGCAGGCGCGCAGCCTGCTTTCGCTGCTTTCACCGGTCGGGCCGGCCGTGTTCCTGCTCATCGCCGCGCCGTGGTTTTTCTTCGTGCAGGCGCAGCACGCAGGCTTCTTCCACTACTTCTTCGTCTACCAGCACTTCGAGCGCTTCGCCGCCGGCGGCTTCAACAACGCGCAGCCATGGTGGTTCTTTTTCGCCGTGGTGCCGGCGCTGACGCTGCCGTGGTCGCTCTGGCTGCTGCGCTCGACGCTGGGCGCGCGCGCCGGCGAGACCGAGGCGGCGACGTTCTGGCGGCAGCTGATGTGGGCCTGGCTGATCGTCGTCCTGCTGTTCTTCTCGATCCCGCAGTCGAAGCCGGTCGGCTATTCGATGGCGGTGCTGTTTCCGATCGCCGCGCTGGTCGCCGACGCGGTCGTGGCGCGCCTGCGCGCCAGAGGCCCGCGGGCGAGGCCGGCGGCGCTGGCCAGCGCGGCGATCGCGGCGATCATCTGCCTGGTCGCGGTCGGCTGGTCCACGGCCACCTACGATCGCGACAACACGGCCATCGCGCGCACGCTGGCGCGGCTGCGCGCGCCGGGCGACCGCGTCGTCTTCGTCAAGGAGTACTTCTTCGACATCCCGCTGCATGCCCGGATCGCCGAGCCGGTGCCGGTGATCGACAACTGGCAGGACCCGGCGATCGCGACGCGCGACAACTGGCGCCGCGAGCTCACCGAGGCGGCGCCGTTCGCGCCGACCTTGGCCGCGACGCTGCTCGTCGACGCCGAGCACGGCTACGCGCTGCGCTGCGGCGCGCCGCTATGGGTGCTGGTCAAGGGCGGCGACGAGGCGCCGGTCGCGGCACTGCCGGGGGCGACACGGATCGAGGTCTCGAACCGCGTCGCGCTGTGGCGCGTGCCCGCCGCTCCATGCGCGCCGGCCGGCACCCAGCGCTCGACGCCATGACGCATCCGCGCGCCGCGGCCACGCCCTCGATCAGCTGCGTCGTTCCCGCCTTCAACGAGAGCAAGAGCCTTCCGGTCCTGTTGCAGCAACTCAGTGAGACGCTGCAGGCGGGCTTCTCGCGCTGGGAGATCGTCGTCGTCAACGACGGCAGCAGTGACGACACCGAGATCGCTCTCGCCCCCTGGATCGCCAAGGGCAACATCCGCTACGTCGCCCTGTCGCGCAACTTCGGCAAGGAGGCGGCGCTGACCGCGGGCCTCGACCGCGCCCGCGGCGAGGTCGTCCTGCTCATGGACGCCGACCTGCAGCATCCGCCGGCGCTCATCGACGACATGCTCGCCGCCTGGCGCGGCGGGGCCGACATGGTCTACACGGTGCGCGCCACGCGCGCCGACGAGTCGTGGCTGAAGAAGGTCGGCTCGCGCTGGTTCTACCGCGTCGTCAACGCCGGCTCGCGCACGCCGATCCCGCCCGACGCCGGCGACTTTCGCCTGCTCGACCGCAAGGTCGTCGAGGCACTGAAGAGCCTGCCCGAGCGCAACCGTTTCATGAAGGGCCTCTACGCCTGGGTCGGCTTTCCCTCGGCGGTGGTGGTCTACGAGCCGAACGAGCGCTTCGCCGGCGACAGCTCGTTCTCGCTGCGCAGCCTGATCCGCCTGGCGCTGACCGGCGTCACTGCGTTCACGAATTTTCCCTTGCGCCTGTGGAGCGCGGTCGGCGCGGTGATCGCCGTCTGCTCGCTCGCCGGCGGCGTCTGGATCGTCATCGAGCACTACACGAACAACGCCGACAACGTGCCCGGCTGGGCGACCCTGGCGGTCAGCGCGATGTTCTTCAGCGGCGTGCAGCTGCTCTCGATCGGCATCCTCGGCGAATACGTCGGCCGCATCTTCGACGAGGTCAAGCAGCGGCCGGTCTACCTGGTGCGCCACGACAGCGGCGAGGGCGCGGACTGGCCGACGGAGCCGCGCTGAAAACGCTCGCCTTCTGCGTCGACGACGTCGGCCTCGTCGCCGGCGCGGCCGAGACCGTGGCCTCGCTCGCGGCGGCCGGCCGCATCTGCGCGGCATCGTGCGTGACGACCGCGGCGGGCTGGCGCTCGGAAGGCATGGCCGTCGTCGCCGCCACGGCGCGCTTGGCTGACTTCGAGCTCGGCCTGCACTTCAATCTCACCGAGGGCGCGCCGCTCAGCCCCGACCTGGCCCGCGTCTGGCCGCTGCTGCCAGGGCTCGGGCGGCTGATCGTGCTCGCCCATTTCGGCCGACTGCCGCAGGCGGCGCTGGCGGTCGAGTTGCGCGCCCAGCGTGCGGCCTTTACCGACACGGTCGGCCATGCGCCCGCCTTCGTCGACGGCCACCAGCACGTCCACCACCTGCCCGGCGTGCGCAACATCGTGCTCGACGCACTCGCCGACAACGCCGCGCGCAAGGCGCCGCCCGCGGTGCGCAACACCGGCCACGTCGTCGGGCCCGGCCATGCCCTGAAGCGCATGCTCATCGAACAGACCGGCGGCGAGGCCCTGCAGCGGTTGTTGCGCGAGCGCGGCCTTCGCCACAACGACACGCTGCTCGGTGTCTACGACTTTCGCGGCGACGGCTATCGCCGCCTGATTCGCGGCTGGCTGGCGGCGGCGCCGGCATCGGGCGGCCTCGTGTTCTGCCACCCGAATCATGCCGAAGCGAGTGCCATGGACCCGATCGGCGAGGCGCGCCGGCGCGAAGCCGCCTACTTCGCCGGCGCCGCTTTTGCCGACGACCTGGCCGAGGCCGGCGTCACGGTCGGCCCGGCGTGGCCGCGAAGCTCCAGCGCCGGTTCACCTCGTAGGTGATGAACAGCGAGACGAGGGTGGCGATGGCCTGCGCGAGCAGGTAGTGCAGGCCGGCGCCGACCCCAAGCTTGACGATCGCGAAGCTGATCAGTGCCCCTAGCACGGCCACGATCTGGAAGCGCAGCCAGGCCGCGAAGCTGATCGGCGCGCCGACGAAAGTGAAGCAGGCATTGCCCGCGAACGCGACCTGCGCGCCGACCCAGGCGCCGAACGCGGCCGCCCACCAGGGCGGCAGCAGCGACGCCTCGACCGCGCCGACGAGCACCGCGTAGTGCACGACCGTCGCCACCGCACCGACCGCCGCATAGCGAACAAATCGCCTCACGCTAACGCCCACTCCATCGCTCGCCTGCCGCTCCGCCGCGCGCCGGCCCGGCGCCGCCGCATTGTCGGCGCGCGGCCCGGCTTCGGCCCTGCGTGCCGTGGCGAAAAGACATGGCCGCTACGATGCGAGCCCTCATGAGCGACTCGAAGACGAACGCCAAGCACCGCATCGTCGTCGGCCTGTCCGGCGGCGTCGATTCGGCGGTCACGGCCTGGCTGCTCAAGTGCGCCGGCCACGAGGTGGTCGGCATCTTCATGAAGAACTGGGAAGACGACGACGATGACGAATACTGCTCGTCGCGCCAGGACTTTCTCGACGCGGCCAGCGTCGCCGACGTGCTCGGCATCGAGATCGAGCATGTCAACTTCGCGGCCGAGTACCGCGAGCGCGTGTTCGCCGAGTTCCTGCGCGAATACCGGGCCGGACGCACGCCCAACCCGGACGTGCTGTGCAACGCCGAGATCAAGTTCAAGGCCTTCCTCGACCATGCGGTGCGGCTCGGCGCAGAGAAGATCGCGACCGGCCACTACGCGCGCGTTCGCGACGCAGGCAGGGGTGGCTTCGAATTGCTGCGCGGCCTCGACGGGCGCAAGGACCAGAGCTACTTCCTGCACCGGCTGAACCAGGCGCAGCTCGCGCGCACGCTCTTTCCGATCGGCCAGCTCGAGAAGACCGAGGTGCGCCGCATCGCCGCCGAGATCGGCCTGCCGAACGCGAAGAAGAAAGACTCGACCGGCATCTGCTTCATCGGCGAGCGGCCGTTCCGCGAGTTCCTGAACCGCTACCTGGCGAACACGCCGGGGCCGATCGAGGACGACCGTGGCCGCATCATCGGCGAGCACGTCGGCCTCTCGTTCTACACCCTTGGCCAGCGCAAGGGCATCGGCATCGGCGGCGTGAAGGAGCATGCCGCGGCGCGCGGCGCGAGCGACCATGCGCCCTGGTTCGTGGCGCAGAAGGACCTGGCGCGCAATGTCCTCGTCGTCGTGCCCGGCCACGACCACGCCTGGTTGCGTTCCGACGCACTGACCGCCGCCGATGCGAGCTGGATCGCCGGCCACCCGCCCGGCGCCGGCAGCCACGCCTGCAAGACGCGCTATCGGCAAGGCGACGCCGCTTGCGAGCTGCTGCGTGCCGACGCGTCGGGCACGATGGCGCTGCGCTTCGAGACGCCGCAATGGGCGGTGACGCCGGGCCAGTCGGCGGTGCTCTACGACGGCGAGCGCTGCCTCGGCGGCGCCGTCATCGAGGCGGCGACGAGCACCACGCTCGATGCCCTGCTGCCGGCCTGATCCGCGCCGCGCCGCCGACTGTGCGTCGCGCCAGCTTCCCTACGAAGCTCGTCGCGCTCCGTCGCCCGCATCACGCTTCTTGCATGGACGCCCCACACCATTCACACGAGACCTTGCGTAGGCTCGGCGCCGATGCTTGAAGCCAGCGACGCGCCCGCGCTCAGCACGGCGTTGCGCCAGCGCGCACGCACCGCGTCGGCGATCCTGCCGGTGGCGGTCGCCGCCTTCGCGTGGCTTGCCTTTTCGATCGGCGCACGGCCGCTCTCGCTGCCCGACGAGGGCCGCTATGTCGGCGTCGCCTGGGAGATGCTGCGCTCGGGCGACTGGATCGTGCCGACCGAAAACGGCCTGCCCTTCTTCCACAAGCCGCCGCTCTTCTATTGGTTGACGGCCGGCGCGATGCGCGTGTTCGGCACCAGCCTCTGGACGGCGCGCTTCGCGCCGCTCGTCGGTGCCTCGCTCGGCGCGGCAGCGCTCTTCCTGCTGACGCGGCGCTGGATCGGCGAGCGCGACGCGCGGGCGGTGCTCGCCGTGCTGCTGCTGCAACCGTTCTTCTTCGGCGCTGCCCAGTTCGCCAACCTCGACATGCTCGTCGCCGGCTGCATCGCCGCCTCGGTCGCGGCGGCCGCGCATGCCGTGCTGCTCATGCGCGAGCAGCGCAGCGCGCAGGCGGCGATCGTCGGCGCCTGGCTGGCGGCGGCGCTCGGCGTCCTTGCCAAGGGATTGATCGGCGTGGCGCTGCCCATGATCGTCGTCTTCGCCTGGCTGCTCGCGTTCCGGCAATGGCGGCTCATGCTGCGGCTTTGCTCGCCGCTCGGCCTGGCCGTGTTCGCGCTCGTTGCGGCGCCGTGGTTCCTCGTCATGCAGGCGCGCTTTCCGGAATTCGGTCACTACTTCTTCGTCGTCCAGCACCTGCAGCGATTCGCCGCCGGCGGCTTCAACAACGTCCAACCATGGTGGTACTTCATCGTCGCCGTGCCGCTGCTCACCCTGCCCTGGTCCGCATGGCTCGTACGCCCGACCTTCGGCGCGCGCGAGGGCGAACCCGAGGCGGCGACGCTCTTGCGCCGGCTGATGTGGATCTGGCTCGTCGTCGTCGCCGTCTTCTTCTCGATCCCGCAGTCGAAGCCGATCGGCTACATCATGCCGCTGCTCTTTCCGATCGCGGCGCTCGCCGCCGACGCGATCGCCAGCCGGTTGCGCGATGGGTCGCCACGTACGACGCAGGCAACCGTCGGCGGCGCCGCGCTGGCCGTATTCCTGTGCCTGGCCCTCGTCTTCGGCATCGCCGCGAACTATCACCACGACGACACGGCGCTGGCGCGCACGCTGAAGGATCTGCGCGGCGCCGACGAACGGTCGTCTTCGTCGGCGAATACTTCTTCGACGTGCCCTACCACGCCAGGCTGAGCGCGCCGGTGCGCGTCGTCGGCGACTGGCACGACCCGGCCATCCTCCGGCACGACAGCTGGCGGCATGAGCTGGCCGATGCGGCCGCCTTCGCGCCGACGCTCGCGTCGACGCTGCTCGTCGACGCCGACCAGGGACTCGCGGTGCGCTGCGGCGCGCCGCCGCTCTGGGTGCTCGCCAAGGAAGACGCGAGCCGGCCGATCGCCGCGCTCGCCGACGCGACCCGGATCGTCACGTCGAACGAGGTGACGCTGTGGCGGCTCGGGCCGCGCGATTGCGACCGGTCCGGCGGCGTCGCGCCGCGCTAGATTCAGCGGCGGGCCAGCAACGCATCGGTCGCCGTGCGGCCGTCGCGCCGTGGTCGGCGCAGTCGGGCAAGATGGCGGCCCCGCTGTCCGATCGCCGCCATGTACCTGCCTGCCCATTTCGCCGAAAGCCGCCCCGAGGTGCTGCAGCGCCTCGTCCACGATCATCCCTTCGGCCTGCTCGTCACGCAGGACGCGAACGGCATCGTCGCCAACAGCATCCCCTTCTTTCTCGATGCCGATCCGGCCGGCGGCCCGGGCGTGCTGCGTGCCCACGTCGCACGCGCCAATTCGGTCTGGCGCGAGGCGCGCAGCGACGTCGATTCGCTGGTCGTCTTCCAGGGCGCGCAGACCTATGTCTCGCCGGCCTGGTATCCGAGCAAGGCCGAGCACGGCAAGGTCGTGCCGACCTGGAACTACATCATGGTGCAGGCGCGCGGCAAGCTGCGCTTCATCGACGACGCGGCCTGGCTGCACGCCTTCGTGACGCGCCTCACCGACACGCACGAAGCCGCCCGCGCCGGCCGGGCCAGCGGCGACGCGGCGGCGCCCTGGGCGGTCAGCGACGCGCCGACCGACTACGTCGATTCCATGCTGCGCGCCATCGTCGGCGTCGAGATCATGCTGAGCTCGATCGTCGGCAAGTGGAAGGCGAGCCAGAACCGCTCCGCCGCCGACCGCGCCGGCGTCGCGCGCGGCCTCGGCGAGGTCGCCGGCGACGATGCCGCGGCGATGGCGCGCGAAGTCCTCGACCCCGGGGCGACCTCGTGACAGCGGCGTCGCAGCGCCTGGCGGCCGCGGTCGCCACCGTGCTGCTGGGCGCTGCGCCGGCAGTGCCGGCGGTGCCGGCCGCGCCGGCCGCACCCTTCGAGGACACGATGGCGCAGCGCGTCCTGGCCTGCACCGGTTGTCATGGCCCCGAGGGTCGTGCCGCGCCCGATGGCTACTACCCTCGCATCGCCGGCAAGCCGGCCGGCTATCTCGCCAACCAGCTGCTCAACTTCCGCGACGGCCGCCGCCCCTATGCGCTGATGAGCGGCCTGCTCGCGCCGCTGAGCGACGCCTACCTGCGCGAGATCGCCGACCACTTCGCCGCGCTCGAGCTGCCCTATCCGCCGCCCGCGCCTGCCGGCCTGTCGGAGCGCGCGCAAAAGCTCGCCGCCCGCCTGGCCGGCGAGGGCGACGCAACGCGCCGCCTGCCCGCGTGCACCGCCTGCCATGGCGACGCCTTGACCGGCACGGCGCCCTTCGTGCCCGGCCTGGTCGGCCTGCCGCGCGACTACCTCAACGCCCAGCTCGGCGCTTGGCGCACCGGCAAGCGCAGCGCCCAGGCCCCCGACTGCATGGCCGAGATCGCGCGCACGCTCGCCGCCGACGAGATCGCGACGCTCTCGTCCTGGCTCGCGGCCCAACCGGTGCCGGCGAACGCGAAGCCGGCAGCAGCGTTCGCCGCGCCCCTGCCAATGCAATGCGGCGGTGTCGAGACGACCATGCGCAAGGTGCCGTGATGAAACTCCGGCGCTTGTTGCTCCGCAGCGCGCTGGCCGGGCTCGTCGTCCTCGCTGTCCTGTGCGCGCTCATTGCCTGGCTCAACCTGCGCGGCGAAGCGACGCTCGATCCGAACGCGCCGCGCCTGCGCGCCGACCCGGCCCTCGTAGCGCGCGGCGAACAGCTCACGCGCGCCGGCGACTGCCTCGGCTGCCATACCGAGCGCGGCGGTCGTCCGTACGCCGGCGGACGCGCCATCGAAACGCCATTCGGCAGTGTCTATTCGTCCAACCTCACGCCCGACCTCGGCACCGGCCTCGGCGACTGGTCGGCCGACGAGTTCTGGCGCGCCCTGCACCATGGCCGCGCGAAGAGCGGTCGCCTGCTCTATCCGGCGTTTCCATATCCGAACTACACGCGCGTCAGCCGCGGCGATGCCGACGCGATCTTCGCCTACCTGCAAAGCCTGCCGCCGGTCGTCCATGCGAACCGCGCACACACACTCGGCTTTCCCTTCGACACGCAGGCCGCGCTCGCCGTCTGGCGCGCACTCTACTTCCGGCCAGCCTCGCACATCGACGATGCGGAGCGGTCGTCGGAATGGAACCGCGGCGCCTACCTGGTCGAAGGTCTCGGCCACTGCAACGCCTGCCACTCGGCGCGCAACGCCCTCGGTGCGACGCGCGGCACGCTCGACCTGCAAGGCGGCCTGATCCCGGTGCAGAACTGGTATGCGCCGTCGCTGGCCTCGCCGCTCGAGGCGGGCGTCGCCGGCTGGCCGAAGCATGAAGTGGTGCGACTGCTGAAGACGGGCGTCGCCGCGCAAGGCTTCGTCATGGGGCCGATGAGCGAGGTCGTCGGCAACGGCACGCAGTACCTGAGCGACGCCGATCTCGGCGCCATGGCGACCTATCTGCAGGCCTTGCCCGCACCGGCCGACAGCGAGCCGGTGCAGGCGCACTCGACCGAGACGCGCGAGCGCCGTGCCGCGCTCTATCGCGACCACTGCGTCGCCTGTCATGGAGAGCAGGGCGAAGGTGTGCCGGGCGCGTATCCGGCGCTCTCGGGCAGCCGTGCGGTGACAATGCGCTCGACGGCGAACGGGGTGCACATCGTCCTCGAGGGCGGCTTTCCGCCGAGCACCACGGGCAACCCGCGGCCTTTCGGCATGCCGCCCTTCGCGCCCTTTCTGCAGGACGACGAGGTCGCCGAGCTGCTCAGCTACGTGCGCGCGTCCTGGGGCAACGGCGCCCCGGCCGTCTCGACGCTCGATGTGAGCCGGGAACGCGGCAGCCGCTAGGCGAGCCGGCCGAAGATCACTTCGGCCGTCATCAGGTCGAGGTGGCCGCCGCCCGCGTTCTTGAAGAACGTGATGTCCGATGCCTGCTGTCGGCCGACGAGGCGGCCAGCGACCAGGTCGTACAGGTCGCCCAGCACGTCGGCCTCGCGGATCGCGCCGCTGGCGATGGGTTGCAGGATGTCGCCGACGCCGTGGAAGGCGGACTCGCGGCGGTCGACGAAGACGCGTGATCGGCGCGCCGCCTCGTCGTCGGCCTCGCGCGTCGAAGGCGTGTAGCCGCCGACCAGGTCGAGGTGTGCACCCGGTTTCAGGTCGGCGCCATGCACCAGCGGTTCGTGCGACCGGGTGCAGGTGCTGACGATGTCGGCCGCGCGCGTCGCTACGGCGAGGTCGTCGACGGCTTCGGCGTCGACGCCTTCGTCGCGCAACTGGCCGGCGACCCGGGCGGCGCGCTCCGGCGTCCGGTTCCAGACGAGGACGCGCCGCAGCGATGGCCGCACCGCGCGATGCGCGTGGGCCAGCCACATCGACATCTCGCCGGCGCCGACGACGAGCAGCGTGCCGGGCGCGGGCGGCGCCAGGATACTGGCGCCGAGCGCCGAGTCGGCGGCGGTGCGCCAGTAGGTGAGCTCGGTGCCGTCAATGACGGCGAGCGGCCGGCCGTCGTTGCCGTCGAAGAGGACGCAGACCGCCTGCACCGCAGGCAAGCCGCCGCGACCGGGGTTGCCGGGAAAGCTCGTGATCAACTTGCTCGCCATGTAGCGACCGCGGTCGACCGCGTGGCGCACGAAGTACTGCGCCTGCTCTCCGCCGAGCAGGCCGTCCTGCACTTCCATCTTCGGCCGGCGATGCGCCGCTTCGAGCGCCGCGACGAGCATCGGAAAGCTCAGCAGGCTCCTGATTTCATCGGCACCCACGAATCGCATCGTCGCCTCCGTCGGGCCGGTCGCGTCGGTGATCAGCTGCGCTTCGCCGTTACCCGAAAAGAAGGCCCGCAGCCGGTGGCGCTGCGAGCCTTCACCTTTCTGCGACGTTGCCCTGTCAGAAGGGAATGTCGTCGTCCATGTTGTCGAAGCCGGTCGGCGACTTCGCGGCGGGTCGATTGGCCGCCGCGCCGGCCGGGCGCGCCGCCGGCGCCGCGCGCTCGTAGCCGCCAGCACCACCGCCGCCGCCGTAGCCGCTGTCCACGCCGGCGGCGGCTCCGCCGCCCATGC
>JANXWR010000032.1 GCA_025351025.1 Burkholderiales bacterium
TTTGGCGTAGTTGACGAGGATCTTGCGTTGGCCGCGCTCGACGAAGACGACGGCGAAGGTCACGGCGACGACGACGAGCAGGATGAACAGCGCCGTGATCTCCTTCATCGAGCCGTTCGTCACCAGCGCGGCGAACTGGCCGAGCGCGTTCGGCAGGCCGGCGGCGATGCCGCCGAAAATCAGGATCGAGATGCCGTTGCCGAGGCCGCGCTCGGTGATCTGCTCGCCGAGCCACATGAGGAACATCGTGCCGGCCACGAGGCTCACCACCGCCGTCAGGCGAAAGCCGAAGCCGGGGGTGATGACGAGGCCGGGCGAGCCTTCGAGCGCCAGGGCGATGCCGAGCGACTGGAACAGGGCTAGGCCAAGCGTGCCGTAGCGGGTGTACTGGGTGATCTTGCGTCGCCCCGACTCGCCTTCCTTCTTCAAGGCCTCGAGCGTCGGCACGACGTAGGTCATCAACTGCATGATGATCGACGCCGAGATGTACGGCATGATGCCCAGCGCGAAGACGGTGAAGCGCGACAGCGCGCCGCCCGAGAACATGTTGAACAGGCTCAGGATGCCACCCTGCTGGTTCTGGAACAGCGCCTGCAGCTGGTTCGGGTCGATCCCGGGCACTGGGATGTGCGCTCCGAGCCGATAGACGACGAGCGCACCCAGCAGGAAGAACAGGCGCCGGCGCAGATCGCCGAACTTGCCGCTCTTGGCCAGTTGATTCGCGTTCGTTGCCACGATCTTGTCTCTGCTCCGAGCCTCAGGCAACCGAGCCGCCGGCGGCTTCGATCGCGGCCTTGGCGCCGGCAGTCGCGAGGATGCCGCCGCTGATCGTGACCTTGATGCTCAACTCGCCGTTCTTGATGATCTTGACGACTTTGGTCATCTCGCCGATCAGCTTGGCCTGCTTCAGGGTCAGCATGTCGACCTCGGCCGCGCCCAGGCGCTGCAGATCGGTGAGCGAGACCTCGGCGTTGTACTTGAGCAGATGCGACTTGAAGCCGCGCTTCGGCAGCCGGCGCTGCAGCGGCATCTGGCCGCCTTCGAAGCCAACCTTGTGATAGCCGCCGGAACGCGACTTCTGGCCCTTGTGGCCGCGGCCCGCGGTCTTGCCGATGCCCGAGCCGATGCCGCGCCCGACACGGCGGCGCGCCTTCTTGGAGCCTTCAGCCGGCTTGATCGAATTGAGTTGCATGATGTTCCTTCGTCGCCCGGCGCTCAGAGCACCTCGACCAGGTACGAGACCTTGCCGATCATGCCGCGCACCGCCGGCGTGTCTTCGAGCGTTCGGGTGCTGCCGGTCTTGCGCAGGCCGAGGCCGCGCACGGTGGCGCGGTGCGACTCGCGCGTGCCGGCGATGCTCTTGACGAGCTTGACGGTGAGCGTTGCCTTCGCGGCGGTCTTGGTGCTGTCGTTCATGGTCTCTTCTCCGCTGGCCCTTCGGCTCAGCTCATGATCTGTTCGACCGTCAAGCCGCGCTTGGCGGCGATCTCGGCCGGCGTGCTCGAGCGCTTCAGGCCGTTCAGCGTGGCGCGAACGATGTTGTAGGGGTTCGACGAGCCGAGGCTCTTGCAGACGATGTCGGTCACGCCCATGACCTCGAAGACGGCGCGCATCGGGCCGCCGGCGATGATGCCGTCTCCGGGCTTGGCCGGCGCCATCAGGACGCGCGACGCGCCGTGCTCGCCGACCACCTTGTGGTGGATCGTGCCGTTCTTCAGCTGCACTTTGATCATGTTGCGGCGCGCCGATTCCATCGCCTTGGTCACCGAGACCGGCACTTCCTTGGCCTTGCCCTTGCCCATGCCGACCCGGCCGTCGCCGTCACCGACGACGGTGAGCGCGGCGAAGCTGAGCGTGCGGCCGCCCTTGACCACCTTGGTGACGCGGTTGACCGCGATCATCTTTTCCTTCAGGCCGTCGTCGTTGCCTTCGGTCTGGGCGCGGGGTTGAAACTTTGCCATCGTCTATTCCTGTGAGCTGCCGCTTCGGCGTTCGGTCTATCGTGATCAGAACTGCAGGCCGGCTTCGCGCGCGGCATCGGCCAGCGCCTTGACGCGGCCGTGATAGCGGAAGCCGGCGCGGTCGAAGGCGACCTTCTCGATGCCGGCGGCCTTCGCCTTTTCGGCGATCAGCTTGCCGACCGCGGCCGCAGCCGAGACGTTGCCGCCCTTGCCGGCGACCTTGCTGTCACCCGCGAGTTCCTTGCGCAGCGTCGCGTCGAGCGTCGAGGCGCTCGCCAGCACCCGCATGCCGTCGTCGGAGATGACATTGGCGTAGATGTGCAGGTTGGTGCGGTGCACCGCGAGGCGCGCGACGCGCTGCACCGCGATGCGCACGCGCGTCTGCTTGGAGCGGCGAATGCGTTGATCGTTCTTGTTCAACATGTCATGTGCTCCGGCTTACTTCTTCTTCGTTTCCTTGATCGTCACCTTCTCGTCGGCGTAGCGGATGCCCTTGCCCTTGTAGGGCTCGGGCGGGCGCAACGCCCGCACTTCAGCGGCGACCTGGCCGACCGCCTGACGGTCGAAGCCCTTGATCACGATCTCGGTCTGGCTCGGGCACTCGACCTTGACGCCGGCTGGCATTTCTTTCGACACCGGATGCGAGAAGCCGATCTGCAGGTTCAGCTTCGAGCCCGCGGCCTGGGCACGAAAGCCGACACCAACCAGCGTCAGCTTCTTCTCGAAGCCCTTGGTCACGCCGCCCACCATGTTGTTCACGAGCGCGCGCATCGTTCCCGACATCGCATCGGCCTCGGACGAGTCGCCCACCGGCGCGAACGTCAGCTTGCCGTCTTCATTCTTCACCGCGACCAGCGGGTTGACCGGACGCACCAGCGTGCCGAGCGAGCCCTTGACGCTGATCGTTTCGGCACCGGCCGTGACGTCGACGCCCTTGGGCACGACGATCGGCATTTTTCCTACGCGTGACATAACCGTCTTCCTCTTACGACACGTAGCAGAGCACTTCGCCGCCGATGCCGGCCTGGCGCGCCTTGCGGTCGGTCATCACGCCCTT
>JANXWR010000119.1 GCA_025351025.1 Burkholderiales bacterium
CGCGATTCGAAGCTTGACTGCCGATCTGCGGCGCGAATGAAGTAGCGCAGTTCGGGTGATGTTCATCTTTCCAACGCATGAAGCCGATGGCTCGCACCACCCACCCTGAACAACATCGCACCGACCGCATCGGCTGGCTGCGCGCGGCCGTTCTCGGCGCCAACGACGGCATCGTATCGACCGCCAGCCTTGTGGTCGGCGTTGCGGCTGCCGGCGCTGGCCACACCCAGATCCTGGTGACCGGCGTTGCTGGTCTGGTGGCTGGGGCCATGTCGATGGCTGCGGGCGAGTACGTGTCCGTTCATTCGCAAGCCGACACCGAAAAAGCCGACCTGTCGCGCGAACAAGGTGAGCTTCTCCAGGATCCCGCCGCGGAGCGGCGTGAGCTCACTGCCATCTACGTCACACGTGGGCTCCAACCGGAACTGGCGCGCCAAGTGGCCGAGCAACTGATGACGCACGACGCCCTGGGCGCCCATGCGCGCGACGAGCTCGGCATCTCCGAAACGATGAGCGCGCGGCCGGTGCAGGCGGCGTTGGCATCCGCCGCCAGCTTCGCGGTCGGTGCTGCGCTGCCCTTGGCCGTGACGGCGCTGGTGCCCAGTCAAAGCCTGATCCCCTCGGTCGCCGGCACATCGCTGGCCTTCCTGGCCGTGCTGGGCTTCATCTCTGCGCGAGCCGGCGGCGCCAGCGTTCTGACGGGTGCGTGGCGCGTCACTTTCTGGGGCGCGCTGGCCATGGCGATCACCGCCGCTGCGGGGACGCTTTTCGGAGCTGTCGCTTGACGATCCGAGCCAGTCGGTAAGGCTCTTTGATATTTCGCAAGGCAGGTCGGACGACCAGCCTGTAAGTTCTCTTCATCCCCTCCCCGCGAGCCTTCGCTCTTCTTCTTGCACCCCCATGTATGGATTCACCATCACACTGACCGATGCTTCCTTGGACCAGGCGCTTGCAAGAACCATCGAGGCGCTGAAAGCCGAAGGCTTCGGCGTGCCGAGCGACATCGACGTGCAGCGCGCGATGAAGGACAAGCTCGGTGTCGAGATGCGGCCCTACCGCATCCTCGGCGCGTGCAAGCCACCGCTCGCGCACCAGGCGCTGCAGGCCGAGCCGGACATCGGGCTGCTGCTGCCATGCAACGTGGTCGTGCGCGAAGAAGCACCGGGCCGTGTCGGGGTGGGATTTCTCGATCCGCAGATCATGGTCGGCCTGGTCGACAAGCCCGAGATCAAGTCGGTGGCCGATCAGGCTGAGCAGCGCTTGCGCCGGGTTTGCGCCGGCCTCGGCGGCAGTGCCGCATTTGGATGACGGTCTGGCCGGCACGCGGCTGCCTTCGTTCTGCGCCGCTGCTGCTGCGCGGGTTGCTGGCGCTGGCCGGGTCCGCACGGGCTGCGCCCGCGGACCCCGTGTGGCTCGACGCAAGGGGCCAGCCGAACGCCAGCGCGCTCGACGCCCTGAGGCTGTTGGCCGACGCTGGCGCCGACGGCCTTGCGCCGCGGGACTACCGGGCCGCCGAACTCGGCGCGCAGGCCGCCGCTGCGGCTGCCGCGCCGAGCGCAGCGGTATTGCCGCAGCCCGCTTTCGAGCGTGACCTGAGCGCCGCAATGCGGCGTTACCTGCACGACCTCCATCTCGGCCGCATCGATCCTCGCGCGCTGGGATTTCCGGCCGCTCGCTCTGGCGCTGCAGCGCCTGACTTCGCAGCCCTGCTGTACGCCGGCGCGGCCGCGGGGCGCCTGCCGGAGGCGGTGGCCGAGCTGCGGCCGCGGCTCAGCCAGTACGCCAAGCTGCGCGAAGCGCTGGCGCGCTACCGCGTCCTGGCGGCCGATGCCTCGCTGGTCCACCCGCCCTTCGCGGCCGCCGCGAAACGGGGCGAAACCTACCGCGACGGCGCCGCGCTGCATCGTCTGCTCGTTGCGCTCGGTGACCTGCCGGCCGATGCGCCGTCGCCCACCGCGGGCGACGACGCCACGCTCGCCGCGGGTGTCAGTCGGTTCCAGAACCGGCACGGCCTCGCCGTCGATGGCGTGCTCGGACGGGCAACGCGGGTGGCGCTGAACGTTCCGCTCGCGTATCGGGTGCAGCAGCTCGAGTCGGCGCTCGAGCGCCTGCGCTGGCTTCCGGACCTGAGCGTACGGCCCTTCATCGGCATCAACATCCCGATGTTCCGGCTGTGGGCATCGGATCCCGCCACGCCGGACAGCGCCACGATCAGCATGAAGGTCGTGGTGGGACGCGCACGCAAGACCGAGACACCGGTTCTGTTCGAGGAGATGCGCTACCTCGTCTTCCGACCGTACTGGAACGTGCCGCGCTCGATCGTGCGCAACGAAATACTGCCCGCTCTGTCGAACAACCCCGGATACCTTCAGCGCAATGACATGGAGATCGTGCGCGGCGCTGGCGATGACGCGAAGGCCGTCATCGTCAGCGACGACAACCTCGCCGCGCTACGCTAGGGCGACCTGCGGCTGCGGCTGCGGCAGCGGCCGGGACCGAAGAATTCTCTCGGGCGGGTGAAGTTCATCTTTCCCAACGACGCCAACGTCTATCTGCACGACACGCCGGCGCCCCAGCTGTTCAGCCGGGAGCGGCGCGATTTCAGCCACGGTTGCGTGCGGACGGAGGATCGCTGGCCCTGGCGCTCTGGCTGTTGAAGGACCAGCCGGGCTGGACAGGCGATGACATCCAGGTGGCCATGGCGGGGACGCCGTCGCGGCGCGTCGATCTCACTCGACCAATATCGGTGATCCTGTTCTACATGACGGCGATGGTGATGCTGGCCGACCAGAAGCTGTACTTTGCCGACGACATCTATGGCTACGACACCCGGCTTGCCGGGGCGCTTGCCCGCCGGCGCACGGTGGGCTCGTTCTGATCGACAGGAAGAGTCGACTACCCGGACCGAACGCGGCCGGTGTCCACGTGCACGAAGTCCGAGGCCGCGTAGTAGCCGACGCCGCCCGAGCGCATCGACCGTGCGGCATCGCGCAGTGTCGCCAGCGGCACGTCGGCCAGCCGGATGTCGATCGCCTGGGCGCGCAGGTGCAGGCTGTCGCTGGCCACGCCGTTGCTGTGCTGGCGCAGGCTCTCGTTGGTGGCGAGCGAGCGATAACCCGAGATGACCTGAAACGCTCGCTGGCTACCGACCGTCGCCGCCAGCCAGTGCAGCAGGTCGAGCAACGCCGGATCGATCTCGCCGACATCGTTGGTGCGGAAATCGCGCAGCACGTGATTGACTGCAGCAAGGGCGTCCGGCAGATAGCGACCGGCGGCGAAGTATTCGACGCTCAGCTTCTCGTTGGTGTGCAGGTTGTCGAAACGCAAAGCACGTGTCGCGCCCACGCCAGCGTGGACCCAACCCGGCGCGACAGGGAGCGCAGTCGCACCCAGTGCGGTGACGAAGCGGCGACGGGAGAAATCGTTCACGGTGACGGAGCGTGAGGCTGCGAAGCGACGACGACAAGCACCCGATCCTAGAGCTTGCGGCGCTGCTCGAGTCAAGTTGAAGCGACGAGGCGCACGACCACTTACCACGGCGGATGAATATTGCCGGTCTTGGGAGAAATGGAGGTCAAGGAATCGGAAGATTGCGGGTAGCGATAGATGCTTTCGTTCAGGTAGCGCGTCACTTCCAGAATGTCGGCCTCGCTCCAACCCAATCCGGCGTTTCCCTGCCAGCGCCGTACCTGCAAGCGAAGGCTCGTCCAGTCAGTGGCCACCTTCTTGTCCCTCCAGTGCATCTCCGAGGTATGGCAGGCAATGCAGTGCGTCGAATAGAGCAACTCGCCCCTCGATTGAGCGTGCGCGCCAGGAACGATCACCGCTGCGCCGATGAGGACACCCAGCACCCTGAAACATGCATTGAAAGACGATGCCATCGAGGCCTCCGTTGCTCGCGTTGGACTCAGTGAGCAGTCGAAGACCGATTCTTGAACGCCGACCCGCGCGCATGCTTGATTCATATCAACGGCGGCTCCGAGCAAGGGCACAGATTGGAGTTCGGTGCACCGACGAAGGAATGTCGTGAGATCAGATGCTGACCTGAAGAGAGACGTGATTCCGAGCTGGCGTGGGACCCCGCGGTCGAGTCCGCCGCCATCGGCGTGGCCGTGAAAGACGGCGTGGCAACGCTGTCCGGTCACCTCGACACGTTCGCCAGCAAGCACGCTGCCTCGCGAGCGCTGCGGCGCGTCGCCGGCGTGCAGGTGATCGCACTCAAGCCGTCGTTTGAGAGGTTAGTCGCGCGTTCGACGGTCTTGGTCGGCTTCATTACATCGGCTGCAAGTGCAATCAATGAGATTTGCAGCTACTCAAAGGTACATGGAACACGTGAAGTTGACGACTGGTGAGCGCAACGAATTGATGACACTGCAACGCAGGCGCACTGCGGCAGCGGCGCAGGTTCGTCGTGCTCGCTTGATCTTGTTGCTCGATGAGGGTGAGTCGTGGTCGGCGATCAAGCAAGAGTTGAGATGCGACTCGCGGTTCATATCGACCTGGGGTAGCCGCTTCGTCGAGGCCCGCCTCGGCGGCTTGTTTGCGCGCCACCCGGGCCGTGCGCCCAGGCGCGAGCCGGCCAAGCTCGAAGCGCGGATGCTCGAGCGTACCCTCAAGCACAAGCCACGCGACGGCTCGACGCACTGGAGCAGCGGGAAGCTCGCTGCGGAGTTGAAGCTGCCCTTCATGACGGTGCAGCGCATCTGGAGGAAGCACAACGTGCAGCCGCATCGCACCGAGCGGCACATGATCTCCAACGACCCCGACTTCGAGTCCAAGGCGGCCGACGTGATCGGCCTGTATCTGCACCCGCCGGCGCACGCGGCCGTCTTCTGCGTCGACGAGAAGATGGCGATCCAGGCGCTTGACTGGAAGCACCGGATGCTGCGTCTGTCGCCAGGGCGCGCCGAGAGCCACGGCTTCGAATACAAGAGGAATGGCACGCTGAGTCCGTTCGCGGCATTGAACACCGCCACCGGCGAGGTGCTGGGCATGACTGCTCCCAGACACACCAGCGCCCAGTTCGTCGCCTTCCTCGCCGACGTGGTCGCCAGCCAACCCGAAGGCATGGCGATCCATGTGATCTGTGACAACGTCAGCGTACACAAGACCGATGCGGTCGATGCCTTCTTGGCCGAGCACGTGAACGTCGCGATTCATTACACGCCCACTTATTCGTCCTGGCTCAACCCGGTCGAGAACTGGTTCAGCCGCATCCAGCGCGACGCGATCGCTCGCGGCGTCTTCACTAACGTCAAAGACCTCGACAAGAAGCTCATGCGCTATATCCGCCAGTACAACAAGAATCCAAAGCTGATCAAGTGGAAGTACGACAACCCAAACAAACGACTCAGGCAATTCATCTGGTTCACCCGACTAGTAGCTGACGGTCATGTTGTCCACCACATTCCGAACGCCTGGAGTACCCCAAGCGGAATGCCTTGCCAGGTCACGTTCGGCCCAGCTGTGG
>JANXWR010000132.1 GCA_025351025.1 Burkholderiales bacterium
TGCGGCGCACGAGTCGGCGCGTCACGCGCTATCGAGATGCCGACATGGCGCTGCGCTGGACGGCCGCGGGCTTCATCGAAGCCCAGAAGTCGTTCCGCAAGATCCAGGGCATCAAGGACCTGTGGATCCTCAAGATCGCACTGGGCCGGCCTGAAAAGCAAGCTCACATTGACGAGCCACAGTTGGCCGCGTAACGTGCACCGCACCGCCGCCGGTTGCAACTACCAGTGGGACATCGCCGAGGTCCCGACAAGGGGAGTGGAAAGAGCCTGGGCTATTAGGCGGCGGGGCGGGTCGAGACCCAGCCTTCCAGTCGGCCATTCAGGGCGGCAGCGCGCACCGTTGCAACGCGGTGCGCACCCCGGCGTGACCAGCGCATTCGCTGGCGCTTGGCCATTCGGGTATTGGCGATCTCGTCTACCATTCCTTCGGCGCGCGAAGACGAAATTGGCTGTCCTGCCCGATAACGCGTGCCGAAGTCGATGAGCGCACTTTCGTTGTTGGCCAAGTAGGCGCGGAGCTCCTGGCAGTGAAGCAGAAACCTACGCACCGCAGGGCCGATGTGCTCGCCGTTGAGGTAGATCGCCTCGCTGGCCAGATGGGTCAGCGCCCATAGTGCCTCGCCGGCTTCGGCGGCGTAGCCGTTCCAGATCAGGTGGCCAAGCCGCTCCACGTCCGTGCTGACGTAGTCGAGTCCGGCTGGGTAAGTCGGCCGCAGCGCGTAGATGCCGGCCAGCGCCTGCTCGATGTGACGCACTCGCATCGAGATGTGCCACCAATCGAGAATGTGGCTGACCGGCCCTCCCTTTGCAGCACAGACGAGGTTGGGCAGCGCCGGCTCGCCGTCGCTGATGACGGTGACTGGTCGGCCCAGTCGCCAGCCCTGTTCGATCAGTGCTGCCCGGATGGCCTGCGCCGGCTGCTCAGCACCCATCGGTGCCAGCGCGAAGCGACGCGGCGGCCGGCCCGCAGTCTCGACTTTGCCGACCGTCACGTCGAGACGGCGGCTCTGGTGGCCCGGTACGGCGCGGATGTGCGCCCCGTCGATCATGACAACGATTTCGGCATCGTCGGTTCGTCGGTGACCCGCCTCGGTGGGCGTCAACGTCGGAGCCGCTTCGCCCCCTTCAATCGCATTCGCGACGCGGTGCAGGCGGTTGCGCACGCTGACATGGTTGGGCGGCGAGCAGGGCACAAACGTCTTGAGCAGCCGCGCCGCCTCGCGAAACGAGTGTCGCGCGCCCAGGTCGGCGTGGAGAAGCCGAAGTTCCCCGGTGCAGCGATCTGGCAGTACGCTGGCGAGCGGCGAGAACGACAGGTCACCCATGCCGAGCGTGTCGAGGCATGAGCACACGCGCACGCGCGGAGCGGCGACCCTTACGGTCCCGAACAACGTCTGGAGCGTGCGGGTGCGCTGATCGCGCAGCGGCCGAAGTTTCATGCAGTCCTTACAGACCCGTGCGCAGACGATGTACTCGTCAATCTGGGTCTGCACGATCCGCTGCTGCAGCTCGGCCAGCAGCGCCTTGGCCTCGGCAAGGCTAAGGCCAACACTGTCGGAAGTCAGATCGCCGAGGTCGCGGCGGAGGACACCGACCTCGTAGGTCGTCGCCTCGCCCAAGCCGGTGCTCGCTTCGAGCTTGATCTTCCATTCCATGACGACGCCTCCTGCACATCGAAAGCTAAGAGCGTCTCACGGCCAGCTGTGGCAGCCCAGGTTCTTTCCACTCCCTGGCCTCAGGCGGTCGACGTAGTCCAAGGGTTGACGACAGAGATGCCGCAATTCTTGAAGTCCGCGATGTTCCGCGTCGCCAGATTGGCTCCGTTGCGTCTTGCGATGGCAGCTATCTGAGCGTCGAACTGGGAGATTGGGTGGCCAGCGGCTCGGCGCAGGCTGACGATATCTACATAGGCTGGCACCGCCGCACTGTCAAACGGCAGGATGCGCCCTTCGAAGTCCTCGTTGAACATGGCGCCAACCGCAGCCTCCAGCTTTGCCCGTCGCTTGCCTGCCGGCAACAACCTCGTGCCAAGCAGCATTTCGGCCTGCGTGACAGCGCTGACAAAGAGTGCCTCGGCCGGCTGCGCAGCGAACCATGCCAGCACCGACGGCGCTGGGACTGCGCGCAGCAGTTCGGACAGCACGTTGGTATCCAGCAGCGTGCTCATCGTCACGGCGACCTTGCCTTGCGCTTGCTGGTCGTGCCAGCTTGTGGCAGTTCATCGAAGGCTGGTGGCTCGCGAACAGCCTGGCGCGGGTCGATGGGTAGCTGGACGGCGCCCAGCCCCGCAAACCGGGCCCTAATCCGTGAACCAAGGTCCTGGGTACGCACCGATGGCTCCTGCAGAGCCGCGCGCAGGATTTGACGAGCCTCTTCCTCCATCGATCGATTGCGAGCCGCAGCCCGCAATCTCAGGCGACTCTTGAGGGGGTCTTCCAGATTGCGAATGGTCAAGGTGCCCATGGATGAGTCCTCTTGGCTCCGATTGTATGCTCTGCTAGCATTGCAAGCAACGACCGCACGTGCAGACCGCACTTGCGGGATGCCAGTAACCCGCCATTGGCGACCGGCAGGAATTGGCCGGGAGGAGGTACCTCTGGATGGCGGCTTCGGAGCAGCTCGATTCGTGCCGGCCAGTGGCGTCGTCGCATCCGACAATCGCGATATGTCCGCCGTGCATTCCGAGCATCGTGCCTTTGGCTGGATCAGTTTGAGGTGAGCGGCTTGGTGCGCGATTTCTTTGCCGGCGTACGTTTCGGCGCAGGTGGTTCATCCGCTAGCCTCTTCGCGGCGGGCGCTGACCCTGGATTCTTTGCGCTCGCCCCTGTTTCCGGCGCGGGCTTCGCCGCGCTCTCCAGCTCCAGACCAAAGAGCGCCGAGAGGTCATCGCCGTCAAGAACCTTCGTCGGCACGGGCGCTGTCGTTCCGAGCAAGCGTCCCTTCGCGGCGCGGGCGATCATTGCGCCCTCGTCCACGGCGCGAAGCTTGAACACCAGTGCGGGCTGCGCGTCGAGCCGGGCGCCGATGCCGTAGAGCACGGCTGCCACGTGCTTGCACATTGAGGCCCAGTCCGGGCAACTGCAGGACAGCTTGATAAGATCACGATCGACTGCCGCAGCGCGGCCGAGCTGAGCGGCCCCTCGAGCGGCCGCCATAGCGGCGACCACCTCTGGTGATGCCGCGGCCCGCACCAGCGCGGCGGCGGCGCCGCAAGGAACCACTTGAACGCGTTCACGTCCTCGACGGTCAACGAAGACAGCGGCTTACCGTGCTCGAGGATCACCCAGAGCAGCAGCCGCTCGGCCTCTTTGCGATAGGCCCGATGTGTCGCAGTCTTGCCGGTGCCGTTGGGATCATGCTTCGTCGCCAGCCAGGCGGCGATCGCCTCGTAGTCGTTCTTGGCTTCGAGGAGACACTGGTGCAGCGGTGCCCTGAAGCGGCCGTCGCTTCCATCAAGCTCGGCTGGGAGGAG
>JANXWR010000150.1 GCA_025351025.1 Burkholderiales bacterium
GGGGGGGGCGGGCGGCCGCCCGAGTCTCGACCAGCCTCAAGCTCGTGCCGCAGCGGCTCGGTCTGGCGATCGGCGGCGACGCCGGTCTGATCGCCCTCGGTTCCGGCGCGACGACGACCTGGGTGTCGAGCGACGCCACGATCGCGACCGTCGATGCCGCGGGTCGGATCAAGGCGCTGGCGAAAGGCACGGCCGTCATCACCGCGACTTCTGGAAGCGACATCGCGACTTCGAACCTGACGGTCTACCGGACCGATGGCCCGAGCCCCGATGCCACCAGCGAAGCCCTTATCGATGCCGCGCTCGCCAAGAACACGATCGACGCCGAGACGGCGCTGACCTATCGGCTGTTCGCGCTCTTCGGCGACGAGCGGCTGCCCACGGCCTACGAAGGCGCGCCGAGCACCGTGCCGCAGCATCTCCTGCTGCGCGAGGTGATGACGACGATCGGCACGCTCTCACCCGCCACGCAGGCAGTGCTGCGGCCGTTTCTGCTGCCGCCGATCTACACCGACAGCTGGTTCGCGTTACGACTCGGCCTGGGGGCAACGGCGCAGGCCGCGTCGGCGCATCAGGCGAGCGCGGTGCGGATGACGCGGCTCTCGACCCCGAACTGCGCCGTCGGCATCGCGCCGAGCCTCTATGCGAAGGTGACGACGACGCACCTCAACGTCTACTACACCGTGTTCGGCGGCACCTCGTTCGTCGCCGAGAACGCGCTGAGCGCGGCCGCCGCCGCCCGGGTCGCGGCGATCGTCGAGGAGGTCTACGACGCCGAGATCAAGCTGATCGATCCGCTCGACCGCCTCGACGACAGCCTGGAGGCGTGCAACGGCGGCGACAAGAAGTACGACATCTACTACGGCCCCTACGGCCTGGGCGGCCTCGGCGCCTGGACCACCAGCTACGCGCTTGCGCCCGAGCTGATCGGCAAGAAGAGCGAATGTGCGCTCCGGCCGAGCTACATGATGCTCAACAGCCAGAGCGCCGAGTTCTTCACCGAGGCCCAGCAGCCGGCGAATTCGAGACCGATGGTCAAGAGCATCCTCGCCCACGAATTCCTGCACGCCCTGCAGTTCACGATCGATCGCGCAGCGACCTGCAAGGACCTCGAGTGGATCGACGAAGCCACCGCCCAGTGGGCGATGGACCACCTCGTCCCGACCATCGCTCAGGGCCTGCCCGGCGAATTCGGCATGGAGCCCGGGGTCGGCAACGTCGCCTCGGGGTATGCCAAGAGCGGGCCGCTCCTCGCCGCCTACCTGTACGCGGGGCACCTGGTCTCGATCGAGAAGCCCGGCCCCGGCATCGACCCGAAGCTGAACGGCTATTCGGACTATCTCTTCTTCCAGTACCTGGCCCGCACCAAAGGGCCGGACACGATCAAGCAGATCTTCGACGCGATGGCCGCCGGCAAGAGCAGCGTTGAGGCAATCGCCGCCGCGGTCGACATGAAGTCGGTCTGGCCCGAGTTCGCCAAGACCCTGTGGATCGGTTGGGAAGACAAGGTGCTCGACTACTGGGCCCAACGAGGACGAGTACCGCTTCGGCCTCGCGCAGGTCTATGCCCAGGTGCCGACAGGAATGATGGTCGACCAAAGCCTCAAGGACAAGCAGAAGACGACCAAGGTCGACCAGAAGGGGCAGAAGAACGCCAAGTTCGAGCTGCTCGACAACGCGCTGAGCTTCGGCGGCGACTACGAGATCGAGCCGCGCAGCGTCCTCTACGAGCACCTGAAGTTCAGCGACCCGACGGTGCACGCGGTCGTCTTCTACAACCCGATCGCCGACCAGCCGAACAACAGCTACATGAAGCTGCAGGCGCTGAAGAAGATCGGCGGCAAGTGGCAGGCGCCCGAGGACTGGACCAACGTCGCATTCAAGAGCCATTGCCTCGACAACCAGGACGAGCGGCTCGAGGAGCTGCTGCTCGTCGTCAGCAACAGCGAAGCCAACCGCGCCAGCGAAACGCCGTTCACGATCTCGAAGATGTCGCCGATGAAGCAGGCGACCTCGAACGTCGGCCGCTGGCAATGGTTCGGCACGGCGAGCCTGACGACCGAAACGGCGTTCGGCTACACGACGGTGGAAAGCATGGTCGGCCCGTTCATTCGCTTCCGCCAACTCTCGACCGATCCGAACGACGTCCTGGTCGGACTCGACGCGTTCATCGCCGACTCAACGAGCCAGATCACCTACAGCATCAGCGGGCCGATCACCGGAACCAACTGCACGATCTCGGGCGAGGGCACCGCGAACCAGCAGACGATGGGCGAAGGCAGCATGTTCCTCACCTACCTCACGCTCGACGGCCCGCCCACGCCGCTCGAACGCATGGCGGTGGGCTCGGGACAGACGACCGTTTTCGGGCTGCGCAAGACGATCAGCTGTTCCGGCCAGCCACCGGAGGTGGCCGTCGTCGACCAGCAGACGCAGTGGCTCGCCTGGCCGAGCGACGGCGTCGCGGTCAGCGCCGACGGGCAGACGCTCAGCGGCACCTGGATCCAGATCGATCCCGACGGCACCAAGAAGACCTCGGTCTGGAACTTCACGTCGGTCCACCAGTAGGGAAATGCGCGCGTGCCCCGGCGGCGCGCACCAGGTCGCCGCCCCGGCCTAACGGGTTCATAACGGCGCCGCAACTACAACGGTTGCTGACGGGCGGAGTCCCGCAAGGAGCAGGTGATGATTTCAGTGGCTAAGAGAGGGTGGGGCGCAGGCGCGCTGCTGGTTCTGCTGGCGGCCTGCGGCGGAGGTGGCACCGACACCACGATGCACACGGTTTCCGTCACCGTCACGGGACTCAGGCACTCGTACAACGGCACCACGGTGCGCAACAACGGCGCTGACGATCTGAAGGCATTCGGCGACGGGTCGTACAGCTTCAAGACTGCGCTCGCCGCGGGCAGCACTTACGCCGTGACGGTCTTTTCGCAGCCGACCGGCCCCGACCAGACCCGCACCGTCGGCAACGGCAGCGGCACCATTGCCGGCAGCGACGTCACCAACGTCGCGATCGACTGCCCCTACGCCACCGCCTACGCGGTCGGCGGCACGGTGAGCGGGCTCACCGGCACGGGCCTGACGCTGCAATACAACGCCGACAACGTCAGCCTGCCCTCGATCGACCAGGTCAACGCCGATGGCGCGTTCGTATTCGACGCCAGCCGGACCAGCGCCGTCTACGGCGTCTCGATCGTCAATCAGCCGACCAACCCGGCGCAGACCTGCGTCGTCGTCAACGGCAGCGGCACGGTCGCCGCGGCCGACGTCAACGGCGTCAACGTGATCTGCGGCACGCACACCGTGTCGCTGACGATCACGGGTCTCAGGCAGCACTCGGCGCACGGCATCAAGCTGCAGAACAACGGCGGCGACGACCTGACGCGGTTCATCGATGGAACCTACGCCTTCGCCACGCCCTTGCCGGTGGGCAGCGCTTACAACGTGACGATCGCGGCCCCGCCGCAAACGCCCGACCAGACCTGCACGGTCACGAACGGCACGGGCACAATCGGCAGCAGCGACATCGGCAACGTCGTCGTCAACTGCCCGTATCCGCCCGCGTATGCGGTCGGCGGAACGATCACCGGCATGACCGGCACGGGCCTCGACCTGACCTACTTCGCGCCGAACCTGGGCCTTCAACTCGGCACCGCGGCGATCACCAACAACAGCTTCGTGTTCGCGGCCAGCGACACCAGCGCGATCAACGGCACCAGCTACAGCATCCGTGTGCGCATCCAGCCGACCAACCAGACCTGCTTCTTCACCGACCCCGGCGCGATCGCCGGCACGTCGTTCGTCAGCGGCACGGTCGGCAATGCCGACGTGACCAGCCTCGACCTGACCTGCGGCGCCGTCGGCTCGGTCCTGCCATGTGCGGCGCCGACCGGCGCGGGCACGACGCACGGCAGCATCAATGCCGCCGAGACCTGGACCGAGGCCGGCAGCCCGCACATCATCCCCTTCGACATCAACGTCTCGGCAGCGGTGACGATCCAGGA
>JANXWR010000226.1 GCA_025351025.1 Burkholderiales bacterium
ACACCGCGGCGGCCAGCTGCGAGCAATTCTTCGAGACGGCCGACGTACTTTCGCTGCACCTGCGGCTGCACGATGAGACGCGCGGCATCGTCAAGCTCGACGCGCTGGCGCGCATGAAGCCGACGGCGCTGCTCGTCAACACCTCGCGCGCCGAGCTGATCGAAGAAAGCGCGCTCGTCTCGGCGCTGAATCGCGGCCGTCCTGGCATGGCTGCCGTCGACGTCTTCGAGAGCGAGCCGATCCTGCAAGGCCACCTGCTGCTGCGCCTCGAGAACGCGGTCTGCACGCCGCACATCGGCTACGTCGAGCAGGACAGCTACGAGCTCTACTTCGAGGCGGCCTTCGCCAACGTCGTCAACTTCATCGGCGGCAATCCGACACACATCGTCAATCCAGAGTCGCTCAAGGTCCATCGGTGAGCGCGGCGATCGGAAACGCTGCATGACGGCGGCCGGCGGCGTGGCGGGCGGCGCTGCGACGGCGCCAGCGCCGCGCCAGGCCCAGGTCCGCTGGGCACTGATGTTCGGCAACTTCGTGATCGGCTGCGGCATCATGGTCGTGCCAGGCACGCTGAACGACCTCGCGCATTCGCTGCAGGTGTCGGTGGCGGTCGTCGGCCAGCTCTTCGCCATCGGCGCAGCGACGGTCTGCTTCGGCGCGCCCTTGCTCGCCGGCTGGGTCGCCGCATTCGACCGTCGGCGCCTCCTCGCCGTCTCGCTGCTCGCCTACGCCGCCGGCCACGCTCTTTGCGCGGCGATGCCGAGCTACGCCACGCTGTTGCCGATCCGCGCCCTGACCATGCTCGGCGCGGCCGTCTTCACGCCGCAGGCGGCGGCCGCGGTCGGCTTCATGTCGCCGCCAGAGCATCGCGGCCGCGCCATCACCTTCATCTTTCTCGGCTGGTCGATGGCCTCGGTGCTCGGCCTGCCGCTCTCGGCCTGGCTCGGCGACAACTTCGGCTGGCGCTTCGCCTTCGTCGCCGTGGCGGGCATCGCTCTCGCCGCAGCGATCTGGGTCTACGTCGTCATGCCGGACGGCGTTCGCCCGGCAGCGTTGTCTCTGGCGGCGTGGAAGGACGCGTTCTCCTGCCCGCTGCTGATGGCCATCGTCGGCGTCACCTTCCTGACCGGTGCTGGCCAGTTCACCCTCTTTTCCTATTTCACGCCCTACTTCCGCGACGTGCTGCACGCCTCAACGATCGCGTCCAGCCTGCTGCTCGTCTGGTTCGGCGTATTCGGCCTGATCGGCAACCTGGTGCTGACGCGCGTCGTCGACCGCGTCGGCTCGCACGTCGCCGGCACGGCGATGGTTTGCTTCATCGCCATCACCTTCGTCGCCTGGCCCTTCGTCGGCGGCATCGTCGCTACCGCCCTGGCGCTCGTGCCCTGGGCCTTCGGTTGCTTCTCCGGCCAGTCGGCCCAACAGGCCCGGCTCGGCGCCGTCGCGCCGGCGCTGGCTCCGGCACTGATGGCGCTCAACACCTCGGCGATCTATCTCGGCCAGGCGGCAGGCGGATCGAGCGGCGGCTGGCTCATCGCCCACCACGGCTATGGCTCGCTCAGCAACGCCGGTCTCGCCTGGCTGGCGCTGGCCATCGCCCTCAGCGTCTGGGCGACACGCGCCGTGACGGGCACGGCACGATGACGACGGATCCGAACGCTACGACCGACGAGCTCCAGCTCGCCCAGCCGCGCTCGCCGGGCGAGCTTTTCTTCATCTTCAACCGGCTCGCCCTGCAAGGCTTCGGCGGCGTGCTCGCGGTCGCCCAGCGCGAGCTCGTCGAGCGGCAACGGTGGCTCAGCCGCCAGCAGTTCATCGAGATGCTGGCCCTCAGCCAGGTGCTGCCGGGACCGAACGTCGTCAACCTGGCGCTCATGTTCGGCGACCGCTTCTTCGGCCTGCGCGGCGCGCTCGCGGCGCTCGGCGGCATGCTCGTCGCGCCGCTCTTCATCGTCATGGCGCTGACCGCCGCCTACGCCAAGTTCTCGAGCTTCGCCATGGTCTCGGGTGCACTGCGCGGCATGGGCGCGGTGGCCGCCGGCCTGATCATCGCCACCGCATTCAAGCTGATCGGCACGCTGCGCAGCAACCGCCTCGGCCTGCCGACGGCGGCCGCCTTCTCGGTGCTGACTTTCGTCATGATCGCACTGCTGCACTGGCCGCTGGTCTGGGTCATCGTCGGTCTCGGCGCGATCGCCATCACCATCGCCTGGCAACGCTGGCGATGAGCGCGTTCTTCCACTCGCCGCTCACCGGCACCGAGCTGCTCGGCCTGTTCGGCCACTTTCTGGTGCTGAGCCTGCTCGCTGTCGGCGGTGCGATCACGACCGCGCCCGACATGCACCGCTACGTCGTGGCGGAGCATCACTGGATCACCGACGCGCAGTTCAGCGCCTCGATCGCCATCGCCCAGGCTGCGCCGGGGCCGAACGTGCTGTTCGTCGCCGTCATCGGCTGGAACGTCGCCGGGCCGATCGGCGCCGTCGTGACGATGTGCGGCACGCTGCTGCCATCGACCGCACTGACGCTGTATGCGACGCGCTGGGGCGCGCAGCGGCGCGAGACCCGCGGCCTGCGCGCATTCACTACCGGCCTCACGCCGCTGACGATCGGCCTGCTTGTCGCCACCGGCTGGCTGCTCGCCGCACCCTATGTCGTCGGCAACCGCGTACACGCTGTCGGCGCGCTGACGCTGGTCGGCATCAGCATCGCCGTCATGACGCGGACGCGGATCAGTCCGATGTGGCTGGTCGGCCTCGGTGCCGTGGTCGGCGCGCTCGGCTGGGTCTGAGGCGTTGCCGGTATTCGCCCGTTGCCAACGGAGAGCGCTATGCTCTTTGCCATCCTCGGGCGCTTCGGCGCAATGACCGCGCTCTCGCTCGGCTTGGCCGGCGCTGCGCTGGCGCAGGGCCAGCAGGTCACCGCGATGTGCTCGACCGACCAGAGCTGGTGCGAGCTCGCGGCCAAGGAGTACCAGGCGCAGACCGGCGTCAAGGTGCTGCAGGTAAGAAAGGCCACCGGCGACGCCCTGGCGCAGATTCGCGCCGAGGCGGCGAACCCGAAGACCGACCTCTGGTGGGCGGCACTGGCGACCCTTACCTGCAGGCGGCCGAGCTTGGCCTCCTCGATCCGTATCGGCCGGTCTGGGCTTCGGCTGGAAAGAGGACGTGCTCAGGAAGAAGAATCTTCCTGCGCCCAAGTGCTGGTCGGACCTGCTGGACCCGCGCTACAAGGGCGAGATCGAGACCTCGCACCCGGGCTCGAGCGGCACCGGCTACACCATCCTCGCCGGCCTGGTGCAGATGATGGGCGAGGACGCCGCGTTCGACTACCTGAAGAAGCTCCATCGCAACGTCACGCAGTACACGCGCAGCGGCACGGCGCAGGCCAAGAGCGTCGCCAAGGGCGAGGTCGGCATCGGCGTCAGCTTCATCTTCGGCTTCGATAACGAGCGCCAGCACGGCTTCACCATGGTCAAGAGCGCGGCGCCATGCGAGGGCACGAGCTACGAGATCGGCGGCATCGCCCTGATCAAGGGCTCGCGCAACCGCGAGGCGGCGAAGAAGTACTACGACTGGCTGTTGAGCCCGGCCGGGCAGAGCCTGGGCGCCAAGGCCAACTCGCTGCAGTACCCGGCGAACAAGACCTTCAAGGTCGACCCGAAGATCCCAACGCTCGACAGGGTGCGCCTCGTTAAATACGACGTCGAGAAGTTCGGCAAGGCGGCCGAGCGCAAGCGCCTGATCGAGCGCTGGGAAAAGGAAGTGAACTCGCTGCCGCGCTGAGCGCGCGGCAACGGCTCAGCGAGTGCCGAAGATGCGGTCGCCGGCGTCGCCGAGGCCGGGCAGGATGTAGCCGTTCTCGTTGAGGTGGCTGTCGATCGCCGCTGTCCAGGCGCGCACGTCGGGATGGGCCGCGGCGAGTGCGGCGATGCCTTCGGGCGCGGCCACCAGCACGAGCGCGCGGATATCCGTGGCGCCGCGCGACTTGAGCAGCGAGACCGCCGAGATCATCGAGCCGCCGGTCGCCAGCATCGGGTCAAGGATGATCGCGGTGCGCGCGTCGAGCCCGGTGGCAAGGCGGTCGACGTAGGGTTCGGGCAGCAAGGTCGCATGGTTGCGGGCGATGCCGACGACGCTCACCTTTGCGTTCGGGATCGCGTCGAGCACGCCGTCGAGCATGCCGAGGCCGGCACGCAGGATCGGCACCAGCGTCACCTTCTTGCCCATGATGCGCTCGACCTCGACCGGCCCGGCCCAGCCTTCCACCGTCGTCGCCTCGAGCGGGAAATCGGCGGTCGCTTCGTAGGCGAGCAGGCGGCCGAGCTCGGCCGTGATCTCGCGAAAGCTCTTCGTCGACAGGCTCGCGGCACGCAGCAATCCGATCTTGTGGCGGACCAGCGGATGCCGGACTTCGGTCATGGCCATCAACGTGCTCCTCCGCTGCGCTGGCGCGCCGCTTCGTACAGACAGACACCGCTCGCCACCGAGACGTTCAGGCTCTCGACGGCGCCGCGCATTGGCAGATGGACCAGCTCGTCGCAGGTCTTCGCCGTGAGCTGGCGCAGGCCCGAACCTTCGGCGCCGAAGACGAGGGCGAGCGGCCCGCGCAGGTCGAGTTCGTAGATCGAGCGCGGCGCGTCTTCGGCGGTGCCGACGACACGGATCTCCCGCTCCTTCAACTCGTTCAGGGTGCGTGCCAGGTTGGTGACCATGAAGTACGGCATCGTTTCGGCAGCACCGCTGGCGACCTTAGCGACGGTCGCGTTGAGGCCGACCGCGTGGTCCTTGGGTGCGACCACGGCGTGCACGCCGGCGCCATCGGCGACGCGCAGGCAAGCGCCGAGGTTGCGCGGGTCGGTCACGCCGTCGAGCACGAGCACGAGCGGTGGACCCTCGACGGCATCGAGCGTGTCATCGAGCGAATGGCTGGCGGCGAGCGGCTCGACCCTCGCCACCACGCCCTGGTGCCGGGCCGTGCCGCTCATCTTCTGCAGACGGGCATCGTCGCTCTCGACGATGGGCGCGCCGGCCGCCGTGGCGCGCTCGACGAACTGGCGCATGCGATGGTCGCGCCGCGACGCGTCGACGTGGACCTCGAGGACCGAGCGCGGTGCCGTCTTGAGGCGGATCGTCGCCGCGTGGAAGCCGAACAGGATCTGCGTCGCCATGCGGCGATGGTAGCGGGCGCGGCTCGATTCGAGCCTTGCCAGCGAACCGCGCCGGGACTACCGTTCGGCGACGCGAGCGCCCGGCATCGCGAAGGAGCGACAAGATGGCGGCAATGCCTTTCTGGGGCAGCGAGAACGTGATGCAGGCCGAAGGCCTGAGCCCCGACATCCTGGCCTACGGCGACAGCTGGTTCTGGTACCCGAACAACGACCTGCTGATCCCCATCAACGCGATCTGGCAAGGCACCAAGACCTTGCTCGCCAAGGGAAAGAACGGCGCCGAGCTGCGCGAGATGGTCGGCGGCACGCCGCGCCTGTGGAACGACTTCAAGAGCGCGATGAGCGGCTATCCGACGATCCAGTGCGTGCTGCTCAGCGCCGGCGGCAACGACTTTGCCGGCGTCGAGCATTTCGCGTCGCTGCTCCGGCTCGACTGCTCGGCGGCGACCAGCGCCGACGACTGCTTCGACCCGGGCGACGCGGCCCAGGGCATCGAACGCCAACCCTGGAGGATGCTGCGCGAGCTGGCCACCAACTACCAGCGCCTCATCGATTTCGTCCGCTCGGTGAAGGCCACGGTGCCGATCGTGCTGCAGGACTACGACTACGCGATCCCCGACGACATCGGCTTCGGCGGCGTCAAGGGCGGCATCTTCGGGCTCGGCGGCTGGCTGCAGCAGCCGATGATCGCGAGGCAGGTGCCGGCGGCCTTGCAAGCCGACGTCGTGCGCCGCCTGATGGACGACTTCATCGTCGTGCTGAAGGCGCTGGCCGATCCGGCCCAGAACCACGACGTCTACCTGGTCGAGACGGCCGGCACGCTGACCGATGCGGACTGGGCCAACGAGATGCATCCGACGCCGGCCGGCTTCAACCGCCTGGCCGAGCGGTTTCGACCCTTGCTGCGGACGCTGATTCCCGGCACGCCGTGACGCGCGCCGTGCTGCGCCCGCTCAGCGCTGCAGCCAGATCACCAGCATCAGCAGCCCGATCAGCACGGGCTGGTGCACCATGTAGAAGAAAAGGCTCCAGCGGCCGAGCACGGCGAGCGGTCGCGCCGCTACGGGCAGCGCGCCGGCGAGCCATTGCTTGTGCCGCGCCAGCAGCCATTGCCCGGCGGCAGCGCCCCACCACATGACGCCCAGCCAGGGCAGCACCGGCACATAGTCCTCGGTCACCGGCAGTTGCGTCACGAGGCCGATCCAATCGGTAGCGCGCGAATCGAAGAACGGATCCTGCACAAGCTGCGGCAGGGCGATGGCGACGAGACCGAGCGGCCAGCGCCACGCACCCCACGACGCCGTGAAGCGGACGACGATCAGCATCACGGCGATGCCGTGCAGCACGCCGAAGCTGATGTAGCTGCGCGGAAACATCCACCACGACCCGGCGCTCACCAGCAGCGCGCAGCCCGCGACCTGCGCCCAGCGCTTCCAGAAGCGTGGCAGCGACTGGCCCTCGGCGCTGGCGATCGCCTGGCCGGCGCCGGCGCAGAGCAGGAACAGCGTGACGATGGAGGCGCGCTGCAGTGTCCAGACCGGGTCGCGGTGGAAGTCCTGGTGGATGAAGCGGTAGTAGTTGAGGTCGTATGAGAAATGGAACACTGCCATCCAGACGATGGCGACGCCGCGCAGCGCGTCGAGGCGGTCGAAGCGCGTGCTCATCTCAGGCCACGGCACGCGTCCAGCGAAACGCTTCTTCGGCGCAGCGGGTCTTGCCGCTCCAGAGCGCACCGCGCGTCAGCAACCCCGGCCAGGCCTCGACGAGAGGCCATGCCGTTCTCGCCGCCCAGGGTCGCATGGCGAGGTGCGCGAAGGCGGCGGCGATCTGCAGACGGCGTGCGAAGCGTTGCCGCCAGCGCGCGTCGTAGGTTCGCAACAGCCGCGATTGCTCATCGGCCGCAGACACCGGATTGATCAGCGCCGCCCGCTCCGACCCGATCAGTGACGCCAGCACGAAAGCAGACTGGAGAGCCATGCTGATGCCTTCGCCGACGATCGGGTGCGCCTCGCCAGCGGCGTTGCCGACGCGAAAGACGCCGTCGCCCGCGCCGAGGCGAACGCCCGGCCGGATCGGGCCCGTGGACAGCCAGGCGCCTTCGCGCGTCGCGCCTTCGAGCGCCGCCGCTACGCCGACGCACTCGCGGCGCAGGATCGCCTCGACGACGTTGCCGGCGCGCTCGCCGGGCACCGCTTCGCGATCACGTTCGAGGCGGTCTTCGCGGATACAGCAGGCGAGTGTCGCGAGGCCGTCGTCGGCGACCACCATGCCACCGTAGCCGCCGTCGAACGAAAGCACCGGCAACAGGTCAGCGTCGATCTTCGCGACGCGAAAGTTGGCCTTGAACGCGAACAGGTCGCTGGGCTTCCGGGCCCGACGCAGCGCAGCGCGCTCCGAAGGCAGCGGCTCCCAGGAGCCATGCGCGGCGACGACGAGCGACGCGTCGAGCTCGAGGGCCGCAGCATCGGTGCCGACCAGCTGCACGCGCAGGCGAAACGCGCCGGGCTCTCCTTCGATCGATTGCAGCGACGCGGGCTGAAACAGGGTCGCGCCCTCCAACTCCGCTTGCCTTGCGAGCAAGGTGTCGAGATGCTCGCGACCGAGCGCGCGACCGTAGCGACGGCCATTGTCCTCGGCAGCGGGCAGCGGCGCGACGATCGTCTCGCTGCCGCGCATGAGGGCGACGCGGCGCAGCTCGGCGCCCGCCAGTCGCGAGAATTCGGCGCCGATACCGAGCGTGTCCAACAACGGCAGGTTGCTCGCCGCGACGCACTCGCCGCAGACCTTGCGACGCGGAAAGCGCTGCCGCTCGACCAGTGCCACCGACCAGCCGGCCCGGGCGAGCAGGATCGCCGTCGCGGCGCCGGCCGGACCGGCGCCGACGACGACAGCATCGAAGCGCATCTTCACGATGTCGCACCCACCCGCGACGCGCATAGGCAATGCGTGAACAGGCCTTCGTCGTACTCGTCGAGCCGCCATGCGCCCGGCCCGCCCGGCCAGGCCTCACTCAGCTCGGCGCCGACGAAGCCGGCGCGCACGCTCAGCACGCCGTCTCTTCGCGTCACGGCATTGGCGCCGAGGAAGAAGATCAGGTGGCTGGCGGCCAGTGCGAACCGGCTGCGCCGCGGCTCGCAGGCGGCCAGCGCGCTGGCGCGCGACACGCAGCCACCGAGGACGCGCCGCAGCGCCTCGCCTTCGAAGTGATGCAGAAACAAGTTGGCGACGACGAGGTCCCAATGCTCGCCATCGCCGCTCGCCGCGGCCCAGTCCAGCACGTCGGCGACCATCGGGCGCGCCTGCCAGCCGGCGGCGGCATAGGCGGCGATCGTCGCGGCGTCGACGATCGGCTGCCGGTCGAGCAAATCGAGCTGCACGGAAGGCCAGCGCGTGCCGCGGTGCTGCGCGACGCCGAGCATGAGCCGACCGTCGCCGCAGCCCAGCTCGAGCACGCGCAACGGTCGCGCTGCCGTGTCGCCTAGGGCGCGCGTCAGCGCCCGCTCGAGAATGCCGCGCGCGCCCATGAAGGCGTTGACGCGCCGCAGGTCGCGCCGCGAACGCTGCGCGACCGGGTCGTCGGGCGCGAGGTGGTCGAGCGCTTCCGGCTCGAGCACGCGCTGCAAACCCCCTTTTCCGCTCGCCGGAGAGGGTCGGGGTGAGGGCGCGCGCACGCCCACCTCAGTCGACTTTCAGCAGCGCGCCATGGCAGCTGAAGCCGGCGCCAAAGGACGAGAGCCACCACCAGCCGCCGGGCGCGTCGTCGGCCAGCGCCGCCTCGAGCACGAAGTAGACGAAGGCGCTCGACAGGTTGCCGTACTCACGCAGCATGGCGGCGCTGTAGCGGAAGGCGTCGTGGTCGAGCTCGAAGCGACGCTCGAGCGCGAGCAGCACGTCGCGGCCGCCGGCATGCATGATCCACGCCGCGATGTCGCCGCCGTTCAGCCCGGCGCGGTCGAGCACCGTCTCGAGCACCCGATACGCATAGTCGGCGGCGAGCACCGGCACCTCGCGGGTGAGGATGTTGCGCAGCATGCCTTCGCGCTGCTCAAACATGAGTGCCTTGCGCTGCGCCGGCTCGATCAGCGAGGCGCTGTCTTTCCATGCGATGCACCGGCCTTGCTCGGGCGGCTCGCGCGAGAGCACGGCGGCGCCGGCGCCGTCGCCGAACAGGCAGGCGCTGATCAGCACGCCGGCATCGTTGTCGAGGTACATCGCGGCACTGCTTACCTCGACGCAGACCGAGAGCACCTGCGCGGCCGCGCCGGAGGCGAGCAGCGCGCGTCCGAGCTGCAGGTTGGGCAAGGCGGCGGCGCAGCCCTGGCCAACCAGATCGTAGGCTTGCACGTCGGCGCGCAGGCCGAGCCGCTCGACGACGTAGCCCGAGAGGCCCGGGCAAAGATAGCCGGTGCAGGTGCTGACGACGACGGCGTCGATCGCCGACGCGTCGACGCCCGCCGAGGCGAGCGCGCGCGTGCCGGCCTCGGCCGCCAGCGCCGGTGCATGGGCGAGAAAGCGCCGGTCGAGCGTGTCGGGATCGATCGTGAACACCTCGGCCAGCGAGCCGAGCGCGAGCCGTCGCGCTTCGATGCCGTTGTCGCGCTGCAGTACGGTGCGTGCGATCAGGTGCGAGCGGGTGTCGAGACGCGCAAACCAGTCGGAACGCTGGAAGGCGTCCAGGCATTCGGCCTTGGTGTAGCGCGCAGAAGGGGTGGCGGTGCCAAGGCCGCGAAGATACATGCGTTTGCCGAGCGCGAAGAGACAGGAGCGTCAGTATCGGGTGAAACGCAAAGTGCGCTGGGATGTCGAGGAAATAGCCTCGATGAAGCCTTTCTTTTCGAACGTCCGCGCGCCTTTCCTGGCGCAGCCGGAAATACTCCGGAATCGTGGCGTCGACCGACTTCGGGCGAACACGAGCGACAAGGGTGCCGAGCGCTTTTTTTTCACAGGGCAACTTATCTCGCGTCGCGGGACCCACGCGACCGACAACGCGTGATCCTTGCACGCGAGAATCGGGCGACAGCGACCCTGGAACGCACGATGAACACCACCGCTCGCAAGATCGCAATCGTCACGGGGGCCGGCACGGGCGTCGGCGCAGCCACCGCGCTGGCGCTCGCCGGACGCGGCTACGACCTGCTGATCAACTACTCGAAGAGCCTCGCCGAGGCCGAAGCCTCCTCGGCCGCCTGCCGCGACGCCGGCGCGGACACGCTGCTCATGCGCGGCGACGTCGCCGTAGATGCGGACTGCGGGGCCATGGCACAGGCCGTCGTCGAGCGCTGGGGCCGTCTCGACGCGCTCGTCAACAACGCCGGCGTCACCAGCTTTGCCGGCGCCGCCAACTGGGACGCCATCGACACCGAGACCTTTCAGCGCGTCGTCGGCGTCAATTCGCTCGGCACGCTGCAGATGATTCGTGCCTGCGCGCCGCACCTGAAGGCGGCGCATGGCGCCATCGTCAACGTGTCGTCGATCGCCGGCGCGTTGGGGATCGGCTCCTCGGTGGCTTACATCGCGTCGAAGGGCGCCGTCAACTCGATGACGCTGTACTTCGCCCGCGCCCTGGCGCCCGAGGTGCGCGTCAATGCCGTCTGCCCGGGCCTCATCACGACGCGCTGGTTCGTCGACGGGCTGGGCCGGGAAGGGTACGAGAAGGTCAAGGCCGGCTACGAGGCGGTCGCGCCGCTGGGTCGCGCCTGCAGCCCCGAAGACGTCGCCGACGCGGTGCTGTGGCTCGTCGACGGCGCCCGCGTCGTCACCGGCGAGTTGTTGTTGCTCGATTCCGGCGTGCACCTCGGGCCGGCCCAGGGTTCACGCGTCCCGGGCCGCTAGGGTCGCAAGAGCGACCGGCACCGGAAAGCGAGCGGGCTACCCCAGGCTTCGACGCGCGCCTGCGAACATACGCATCCAAGGACTCTGCGCGCTGCGGTCGCCCGAGGTCCAGCTCATCTGCACGTTGCGAAAGACGCGCTCCGGGTGCGGCATCAGCGCCGTGTAGCGGCCGTCGGCGGTAGTCACCGCCGTGAGCCCACCGGGGCTGCCGTTCGGGTTGGCCGGATAGGCCTCGGTCGGCTGGCCTTGATGATCGACGAAGCGCATCGCTGCGATCACCTTGGCAGCATCGCCGCGCTGCGAAAAGTCGGCGAATCCCTCGCCGTGCGCCACCGCGATCGGCAAGCGGCTGCCGGCCAGTCCGGCGAAAAAGATCGACGGCGACGGCAGCACCTCGACCAGACTGAGGCGGGCCTCGAACTGCTCGCTCTTGTTGCGCGTGAAGCGCGGCCAAGCGCCGGCACCGGGAATCATGTCGGCGAGCGCGGCCAGCATCTGGCAGCCGTTGCAGATGCCGAGCGCGAAGACGTCTTTGCGCGCGAAAAAGCCCGCCAACTGATCGGCGAGGCGGGCATTGAAAAGGATGGAGCGCGCCCAGCCCTCGCCGGCGCCGAGCGTGTCGCCATAGCTGAAGCCGCCGCAGGCGACGAAGCCCAGGAACTGATCGAGCCTGGCGCGGCCGGACTGCAGGTCGGTCATGTGCACGTCCCAGGTGTCGAAGCCGGCCTGGTCCATGGCGTAGCTCAGCTCGACATGGCTGTTGACGCCCTGCTCGCGCAGCACTGCGACCTTGGGGCGCGTGCCGACGATCGCCGGCGCCTTCGACGCATCGGCGACGACGTGCAAGTGCAAGCCGGGGTCGTCTTCGCGGCCAGCCGCGTCGTGCTCGGCGTCAGCGCAAGCTGGGTTGTCGCGCAGCCGAGCGATGCGCCAGCTCACCTCGTCCCAGGCCTGATGCAGCTCGCGCAGCGGCGCGCTGAACACTGGCTTGGCGTCGCGCCAGACCTCGACGACGCCGCGCGTATTGGTCTTGCCGATGGCGTGGCTGTGCCGGCCGAGGCCGGCGGCGCGCAGGGTCTGCAGCGCCTCGTTGCGGCACGCCGTCGGCACTTGGATGACGGCACCGAGCTCCTCGTTGAAGAGGGCGCGCAGCGTCAGCTCCTCGCGGCGCGCACTCACCTGCGTGGCCCAGTTCTTCGAGTCGCCGTACTCGGCGCGGCTGTCGGCGATGCCGTCGCCTTCGGTGATCAGCATGTCGACATTGAGGCTCACGCCCGTGTGGCCGGCAAAGGCCATCTCGCAGGCCGCGGCCCAGAGGCCACCGTCGCTGCGGTCGTGGTACGCCAGCACCATGCCGGCGCCACGCAGCCGCGTCACGCCGTCGACCAGCGCCTTCAGCAGCGCCGGCTCGTCGAGGTCGGGCACCTCGTTGCCGAACTGGCCGAGCACCTGCGCCAGCATCGAGCCGGCCATGCGCATGCGACCCTGGCCGAGGTCGACCAGGATCAGCGTCGTG
>JANXWR010000302.1 GCA_025351025.1 Burkholderiales bacterium
GGGGCTGGGGATTCGGCTGGTTGTTGGCCGGGTTGCTCTTGCTGAGCCTGCTGGGAACGCTGCCCATGTGCTTCGCCCTGTTGCTGGCAGGGTGCATTCTTCTTTATGACGCCATTCATAAGGCCATGACGCTCTCGCCCATCTTAATGGCTCTCTGTCGCTTCTTGCTTTACCTGGTGGCCGCCGCCGCCGCCCGGCGGCACTTTCCGGGGCTGGTAGTTTGGAGCGCCTTGGCCTTGAGCGCATATGTCATCGGCTTAAGTTATCTGGCGCGAAAAGAAAGTGCCCGCGGCCAGATCCGCTACTACGGCCCTATCTGGCGCGTCAAGGCGGGCTCGGAGGGGCGCCTGAAGACGGACAGGGCAACAGAGCGATCGGGTGAAGGCTTCGCCAGGAGCCAGGCCTTCGCGATCCAGGCGTGGGACCGGATCATCACTGGCCTGGCCCGCTCGGAAAGTGCCGAAGACCGGGCCTTGGCCGCGCAGGCTGACCGCTTCGTTCGCAGTACACCGTTCGCCATCGACTTCGTGCGCAAGCGCGAGCGGGCCAAGGAGCAGCAGAAGCTCACCCGTGCCGCCCCCGAGATGCCGCGTGTCGTCACCAAGTCCCGTGGCGGCCCGGAGATCGAGCGATAGGTCGCTGGACATGAGTTCCGAGATGCGGCCCGTTCCCGTGCCCGGGGTGCGCAGTCCTCTGTTCCTTCACGCTGCGCGTGAACGAGACCGCTGCCGAACTGGCCTTCGTCCCTCGCAGCGCTGGGCGCTGCTCCCGCCGAGCCAGATCGACACCCCGGCCACCCGCCATGCCCGATGCCGGGCCTCAGAAGACTGGCGACTCTCGATCGGACATGGGCGCTGCGGCGCCTACGCCACCAAGGAAACGATTCATGAAGTCACTCCTTCCGGTCGACCGAAAACGCGGTGGTGGCAAAGCCGCAGTCGCTGCGCGGCTTACCAACTACCTACACCAGTCCGGCAAGCGAGTCTTGGCGATCGCAAGGAGACATCCCATGCTTAATCTGCCTCCATTGGAGCAGCTGGAACTTGTGCCGGCACAGACTGCCGGCGGACCACTCATGGTGCCCATCGATGACGTCGACGAGGATCCGGACCAGCCTCGCCTCGAGTTCGATGATGAGCCGCTGAAAGGCTTGCGGCGACGATTGCCGAGCGGGGAGTGCGTTCCCCAGTGTCAGTGCGCCCGCATCCGCAGGACCCGAGGCGATGGGTACTGAACTACGGCGCAAGGCGCTTGCGCGCGGCGAAGTTGATTGGTCTCAGTGAGATTCCGGTGTTCGTAGACAACGCCGCCGACAGCTACGACCAGGTAGTCGAGAACGAGCAGCGCGAAGGGCTCAAGCCGCTTGAGCTGGCTCTCTTCGTCAAGCGCGAACTGGAGAAGGGCGTGTCGCAGGCGGAGATCGCCAGGCGTCTCGGGAAGAGCCAGACCTACATCACGTTCGTCAGGGCGATGATCGATCCTCCAACGTGGCTAATGGATGTCTATCGCTCGGGTAAATGCCGCAATGCTGCTCAGCTGTACGAGCTGAGGCGCCTTCATGAAGCCGACCCGAACGGCGTCGAGGAGCGAGTGGACAGTCTTGATCGCATTGGCAGCGGCGACATCCACGCGCTGAAGAAGGGCGACAAGACGGTAGCCGGCGATTGCTCTCCTCGTTCGGAGGCTGACGCGGGGCCTCCACTTAGGAATGCATCTCCGCCTGAGCGACTGGCGCGTCTGGAGCACGGCACGCAAGTATTGGTCTTGACAGCGAAATACAAGAACCACCGATGGTTCGTCCTGTGACAGTCCGGTGGACTGCACAGGACGCGACGAAGTCGCGGTCGCGCAGCGATGACGGGATCGCCCTAAGGCGAGACCGGCACATTCCGCCCCGGCCGCAAAACCGCATCGATCAACGTCCCCAGGGTTGCTCCGACTACTCCGTGAGGGCCGTGCCGATCTTGTCGAGCATGGCATAGCACTGCTCGACGAAGTCCGCTCCGAGCGTGCGTTCCATTTCGGCGTAGGCCGCCTCGATGTGCGGCGTCATGCGCTTGGCCAGCGCGCGGCTGCCGGCCGTGAGAGAGACGAGGACGCGACGCTGGTCGTGATCGAGGCGCTTGCGCGACACCAGCTTGAGGTCCTCCATGCGCGTCAGCATGCCGGCCAGGCTGGGGCTGGAAATGCGGCAGATCTCGCCGATCTGGTGCGGCTCCATCGGGCCGGTGTCGAGCAGCGCGCGAACGATCCGCCATTGCTGCTCGGTGATCCCGTGCGCGTTGAGGATCGGCCGAAAGCGGCCCATGACGTGCTCGCGCGCCTGAAGAAGAAGCAGCGGAAGGCTGCGGTGGACGAGTCGGAGCGGCTTCGGTCGCACGTGGATTTCCCCTGTTCCGGTATCGGCGCTGCGCTTGACTCGCGACGCGCAGCCGGCAGAATATCGTTAATGTATTAGTGAGTTCCGGACCGAGTATCCTTGCCGAATCCCAGCGAGCCGTGAATTCCACCCAGCCAGACCTTCTTGCCCGGGCCGAGGCGCGCTGCCCTGCGGGCATGGGCAGCGCCGAATGGAGGCTGCGCCTGGAGCTGGCGGCCTGCTACCGCGTCTTCCACCAGCTCGGCTGGACCGAGCTCATCTTCAACCACATCACGCTGCGCGTACCGGGCGAGAGGCCCTCGTACCTGATCAATCCCTTCGGCCTCAACTACGACGAGGTGACGGCGGCGAACCTGATCCGCATCGGCCACGACGGTGCACCGCTCGAGCCGACCTCGCATCACGTCAACCGAGCCGGCTTCATCATCCACAGCGCGGTCCACGGCGCCCGGGCAGACGCGCACTGCGTCATGCACACGCACACGACAGCCGGCATGGCGGTCGCCTGCAAGGCGGGCGGGCTGGAGCACGACGATTTCTACGGCGCCGAGCTGTTCGGCGAGGTCGCCTATCACGACTTCGAGGGCATCACCGTGCACGAGGACGAAGGCGACCGCCTCGTTGCGAGCCTGGGAGACAAGCGCGTGCTGATCCTGCGCAGCCACGGAATGCTGGTCTGCGGCGCGAACGTTTTCAACGCCTTTCGCTGGATGTGGACGCTGCAGCGCGCCTGCGAAGTCCAGGTCGCCTCCGACAGCCTTCGAGGCGCGAATCTGACCCTCACCGATTCCGTGCGGACCGGCTGCGCTGCCGATGCCAAGGCATTCGAGCCGAGGAACTCCCTCGAGAGGATGCTGTTCGACAGCGTCCTGCGTCGCTGCCGTCTCGACGCCGCGGAGCTCGCCGGCCACGCCTGACCTGCGCGTCGCAACGCGCCGCAAACAAACTACAACCACGACCGGAGACAAGGTGAAATCCATCTGCAAGCATGCGGCCGCAACGGCGGCGCTGATCCTGAGCTTCGCCGCCCATGCCGACATCAACATCGGCGTCATCCTCTCCACCACCGGGCCGGGCGGATCCCTGGGGATTCCGGAGCAGAACAGCGTCAAGCTGTGGCCGGCCGAGATCGCCGGCGAGAAGCTGCGCATCACGCTGCTCAACGACGAATCCGATACGACGGCCGCCGCGAAGAACGCCAATCGTCTAATCGCGGAGAACAACGTGGACGTCGTCGTCGGTCCATCGCTGACGCCTACGTCGCTGTCGGCACTCGATATTATCGGCCGCGCCAATACGCCGATGATCTCGCTGGCCGGCGGCGGCGCCGTCATCGAGCCGCCCGATGGCCCGCGCCGCTGGGCCTTCCGGATGGCGCCGCCGGAATCGATCGCCGTCGGTCTGGTGCTCGAGCACATGGTTGCGCAGGGCGTCAAGAAGGTCGGCGTCATCGCCCTAGCGACGAGCTTCGGCGAGGGTTACACGAAGACCCTGGAGCGCCTGGCACCCGGCAAGGGAATCTCTGTCGTGACCGTCGAGCGCTACAACCAGAACGACACGTCGGTGACGGCGCAGACACTGCGGCTGCTCGCGTCGCAGCCGGATGCGGTCTACATCATGAGCTCCGGCACGCCGGGGGCATTGCCGCAGATCGAGCTGGCGCGGCGCGGCTTCAAGGGGCCTGTGTATCAGACGCAAGGAGTGGCGAACAGCGACTTCCTGCGCATCGGCGGCAAGGATCTCGAGGGCGGCTACATGACCGTCGGCCCCGTGCTCGTGGCGGAGCAGTTGCCCGACTCATCGCCGCTCAAGGCACCGGCGACCGAGTTCGTCAAGCGCTACGAGTCGGCCTACGGCGCCGGCTCGCGCTCGCTGTTCGCCGCCTCGGCGTGGACGGCGGTGATGTGGCTCGAGGCGGCGGTGCCGCAAGCGCTCAAGAAGGGCAAGCCCGGAACGCCCGAATTTCGCGCGGCGCTGCGCGATGCGCTCGAGTCCATGAAGGACATCGTCACACCCGAGGCGATCTATTCGATGAGCACGACCAACCACAACGGCGCCGATCAGCGCTCGCAGGTGATGGTGCGCATCGTCGACGGCCGCTGGAAGCTGCAGAACTGAAGTCGCCGGAAGGCGATTTACCGCGGCCGCTCGGGTCGCTAAGCTCGTCCTGTTGCAGGAGCACGCGATGGTTGAAAGCGACGAAGGCATCTTTCTCAAGAACTGCTGGTACGTGGCGGCTTGGGACCACGAGCTGATCGACGGCGCCAAGCTGGCCCGGACGATCCTCGAGACGCCCGTCGTCCTGTACCAGGGCGAGAGCGGCCAGGTCGTCGCGCTCATCGATCGCTGCTGCCATCGCGGCGCGCCGCTCTCGATGGGCCGCATCGAGGGCGACTGCATCCGCTGCATGTACCACGGCATGAAGTTCGAGCCCTCGGGCAAGTGCATCCAGATCCCCGGCCAGGACATGATTCCGCCCAAGCTCGGTGTGCGCAGCTTTCCGGTCGTCGCCCGCGACCACCTCGTGTGGATCTGGATGGGCGATGCGGCCAAGGCCGACCCGGCGCTCATCATCGACTACGAGCCGCTGCACGACCCGGCCTGGAAGGGCATGCCGGCGTACATGCACTACGACGCCAACTGGCTGCTCATCGTCGACAACCTGAGCGACTTCGCGCATCTCGCCTTCGTCCACACCAAGACGCTCGGCGGCTCGGAGGAGTACGCGTACCAGACCAAGCCGCTCAACATCGAGCGGCTGGACAACGGCTTTCGCGTCGAGCGCTGGCACATGAACAGCGATTCGCCGCCGTTCCACAAGAAAGTGATCGCCGACAAGACGACCAAGGTCGACCGCCGCAACATCGGCCACATGCACGTGCCCGGCATCTTCTTTCTCGAGTCGATGTTCGCGCCGGCCGGCACCGGCGCCGAGAAGGGCAACACCGGCGGCACGCGGCAGTACCGAAACTGCCAGTTCATGACGCCCGAGACGCGCCGCACGACGCACTTTTTCTGGAACTACCTGCACAACTTCGACCTCGACGATCCGAACATCGCCCTGTCGCTGTGCAACAGCCTGCGTGAAGGTTTCATGGAAGACAAGGCGATCATCGAGGCGCAGCAGAAGCTCTTCGACAGGGACCCCGACACCAAGCTGTTGGCGATCGCCGCCGACGCGCCGCTCTCGCACTTTCGCTGGACGTTGAAGCAGAAGATTGCCGAGGAGCGCGGCGCGGCTGTGCCCGTGGCGGCGTGAGCCGCCTCTCGCTCGAGGTCAGCGACGTTCGCGCCGAAGCGCTCGACGTGCTGCTGGTCGAGCTGCGTCGTGCCGGCGGCGGCGCGCTCGAGCCGTTCACGCCCGGTGCCCATCTCGAGATCGAGCTGCCGAATGGCGCGATCCGCCACTACTCGCTCACCAACGACTGGCGCGAGCGCGACCGCTATGTCATCGGCGTCGGACGCGCGGCGAACGGCCGCGGCGGCTCCGACTTCATCCACCAGTCGCTGCGCCGCGGCGCCATGCTGATCTCGAGCCCGCCGCGCAACAATTTCGCGCTCGATCTGGAGGCGGCGAGCCATCTCTTCGTCGCCGGCGGCATCGGCGTGACGCCGATCATGTCGATGGTCCGCCGCTGCGAAGCGGAAGGTCGCGACTGGCGCCTCGTCTACGCGGCGCGCAACGCGCAGCGGGCGGCCTTCTACGAAACGCTGCGCGGCTTCGGCGACAAGGTGCGTTTCCATTTCGACGACCAGGCGGGCACTGTCCTCGACGCGCGCCGCTGGCTGGCCGAGCGGCCCGACGGGCAGCATGTCTACTGTTGCGGGCCGCAGCCGCTGATGCGGGCGGTGCGCGAAGCCGCGTCGCACCACCCGGCGCAGAGCGTCCACTTCGAATATTTCGTCGCGCCGGCGGCGGAGCCGCCGGGCGAAGCGGCCGATGCCGTCCCGCGCCCCGGTGAATTTCGCGTCGAGCTGAGAAGGAGCGGGCTTTCCCTCGTCGTTCCCGCCGACCGCAGCATCCTTGAGGTGCTGGAGGCGAACGGTGTGAAGGTGCCGTTCTCGTGTCGCGAGGGCTTGTGCCGAACCTGCGAGACCACTGTCTGCGCGGGCGAGGTCGAGCATCGAGACTACGTGCTCTCGACCGAGGAGCGCGCCAAGAGCAAGACGATGATGGTCTGCGTCTCGCGCGCCAGGTCGCCGGTGCTGGTTCTCGACCGCTGAAGCCCCGCTGCTTGCGTTGTGGCGCGGGGACCCGCCTCTTCGGCGCAGCGGCGCTGAGGAGGCGAAATCCGGCGAGCCGCGAAAGGTTCTCGCCGGCGTGATGTCCGTGTCCGCGTCCGAGAGTGATTCGGCAAGTTCATTGCATCGAATTGCCGATGCGGCCCGGGCGCCTGGGGGCGATTCGCTCTGGCGGTGTCGGTGTTGCTGCTGACGATCGAGTAGTGCGCCAGATGCCTGGCTCGCAAAGCCGCGCTCAGTGCGCGTCGTCGATGCCGCGCCGCTCACGCATGGCGCGGCCGACCTGCTCGAGCTCGTCGTCACCGAGCAGCCGCGCGGCCATCGGCAGCAATTCCTTTTCTTCGCGCTCGATATGGCGCGCGTAGCCGTCGGCGAAGGCGTCGACGGCGGCGCCGTCGAGCGTTGCCACGCGGCCGGCGACGACCTCCTCTAGCACCCGGCGCAAGCCTCGCCAGAGCGCTTCCAGCTGGCGGTGCTCGGCGGCCAGCGCCGCCGTCATCTCGCGGATGCAGACAGGGTCGGAGCCGGCCATCGATTCGATGAGGGCGGGAAAGAGATCGTCTTCCTCGTCGGCATGGTGCTGCATCGCCGACGTGTCGAAGTAGCGGACGACGCCTGCGGCGGCCGTTTGCGCGTCTTCGTCGGTGCCGTGCGCGGCGAGATGCGGCACCAGCCGGCGCAAGGTCTCGCATTGCCGTTCGATGCGAAAGTGGCAAGCCGAAAGCATCTCGAGCGGAACCTCGAAACCCGCTGTCGGCGCGCGATGGCCGGGAACGCTCTTGCCCATGTGCCTGTCTTTTGCGAGCGCGCCACGCGGTCGTCGCGGGCACACTTCGATCATAGGTCGGCGCCTTCGCGCGCCAACGGTTCCACCACTTCGCGAACGAGGAAGCACCCATGATCACGACGGCGCTGACGAAGATGTTCGGGCTCTCGGTGCCGCTCGTGCTCGCGCCGATGGGCGGCGTTTCCGGCGGGCGGCTCGCCGCGGCGGTCTCCGAGAGCGGCGCCTTGGGCCTGGTCGGCGGCGGCTACGGCGACATGCCTGGCTGCGCACCGAGCTCGCGCTCGTTCGCGACGCGACGGCGCGGCCGTGGGGCGTCGGCCTCATCACCTGGTCGGTCGACCCGGGCATCGTCGAGCTGGTGCTGGCGCATGAGCCGCACGCGGTGATGCTCTCGTTCGGCGATCCGCGCGCGTTCGCGCGCACGATCAAGGCCGCCGGCTGCAAGTTGATCTGCCAGGTGCAGGACATGGCGAGCGCGCGCCTGGCGCTCGAGGCCGGCGCCGACCTGCTCGTCGCCCAAGGCGGCGAAGGCGGTGGCCATGGCGGCGGGCGCGCCACCTTGCCGCTCGTGCCGGCGATCGTCGATGCGTTCGCGCCGATCCCGGTGGTCGCCGCCGGCGGCATTGCCGACGGACGCGGCCTTGCAGCGGCGCTGATGCTCGGCGCCGAAGGTGCCCTCGTCGGCACGCGCTTCTACGCCAGCCACGAAGCGCTCGGTCACCGGGCCGCGAAAGAGGCGATCGGGGCGGCGGGCGGCGACGAGACGACGCGCACCACCATCTTCGATGCGGTGCGCGACCTCGACTGGCCCACGCCCTACACCGGTCGCGCCCTGCGCAACGGCTTCGTAGCGCGGTGGCACGACCGCGAGCGCGAACTCGCCGCCGCGCTCGAGCAGGAGCGCGGACGTTATCGCGCCGCCGCCAGGGACGGCGATGTCGACACTGCCGTCGTCTGGGCCGGCGAGGCGGTCGATCTCATCCATAGCGTCGAGAGCGCGGGCGACCTGGTACGACGCATCGGCAGCGAGGCCGAGGCGCAGCTGCGCCTCGGTGCCAGTCTCTCGTCAGAGTGACTTCAGGTATTGCAGGAGGTCGGCCGACTGCTGCGCGCTGAGGCCGAGCGACTTGCGCGTGTTGTAGATCGCCACGACCTGGTCGAGCGTTGCCGTTCTGGATGCCCTGCACGACTGCGGCCGGCAGCGCGTCGGCGTCGACCTTCAAACCGGCCGAGAGGGCCGTGACCGGATCGACCGCTGCGCTGATGACCTCGTGCATGCGCAGCGTGTCGGTCCCCTGTGCCTCGTCGCCGAAAGTGTCGAAGCGAAAGGTCTGCTTGCCTTGCGCAACGAGCGCGGCCTGGTCGAAGAGACGGCCGGCACGTGGGATGGCGTGCGGCCTCGGGGGTCAGCGCTTGCCCTTGAGCGCGATGCACTCCGGCGTCTTGTCGGCACCCTTGAGATAGGCAATCAAGTCGGCCCGATCCTTCGCCTCGGGCACGCCGTCGTAGGTCATCGCCGTGCCCGGGACCATCTTCAGCGGGCTGGTGAGAAAGCTCTCGAGCGTCTTGTCGTTCCAGACGATGCGCGAGCTCTTCATCGCCGGCGAGTAGGTGAAGCCGGGCACCGTGCCGGCAGTGCGGCCGAACAGGCCGCAGTGCCGCGGGCCGACCCGGTCGTACGAGAGAGCGTGGCAGGCCTGGCAGCGTACGTAGATCTGCTCGCCGCGCACGGCGTCCGGCCCGGCCGAAGCCGGTGTCATCACGCAGACCCAGAGCGCGCCGGCTGCAAGCAGCCGGCGCAGCGTCATGCCATGAAGGCCGTTGGCACGGGCGCCTCGCCGAGCGCGTTGCGCAGTACGGCCCAGTGCATCGCTTCGTCGCCCAGGATACTCGCGGCGGCCTTCGCAAGATCGCGATTGGCGAACAGCGGCACGGCACCCAGGTAGGCGCTGACCGCGCCCTGCTCGAGCTTGGCGGCGAAACGCAGCACGTCGGCCTGCGTCTTCAGCTGGTCGGCCGGGAAGTTGTAGTTCGCCTTCGCGGCGACCGGCTTGCCGCCGAGCTTTTCGATCGTGCTTCTCAGCACCTCGGCATGCTCCTTGTGGTGTCCCTGGAAGGTCACCGCGAGATCGAGCACGGGCTTTTGCAGCAGCTTGCTCTCGGCGCCCAACTGGTAGGCCGCGATGGCCTCGAGCTCTGCGCCCAAGGCCGTGTTGAGGATCTGCACGTCTTTCGGTTCGGCGGCTCCGGCCGCAGCGGCCAAGGCTTCGTTGCCGGCGAGCAGGGCGACTGCCGCGCCCGAAAGCACGAGGCCGGACTGGCCTAGGAACATTCGACGCGCGATCAGCGGCGTCGTCATTTGCAGGAAGGACATGGACTTCTCCTTGATGTTATGAACGGGAAGATTCCCGATCGTCTGAAAGCTGGGTGAGCACGGTCGTGACGATCCGATCGCAGCGTTCGCCGGCAAACGAGAAGGCGTCGCCGATCGCGAAATCGACATCGCGCGAAAGCCCCTCGCGGAGCAGGCTGCGGGCGCGAAAGAAGCGCGTACGCACGGTGGCTTCGGGGATCTCGAGCGCAGCGGCCGTCTCTTCGACGCTGAGCTCTTCGACCGCGCGCAGCATGAAGACGGTGCGAAAGGCGTCCGGCAAGGTGTCGATGCGCTTTTCCATGATTGCGCGAAGCTCGCCACGCATGGCGACCCGATCGGGCTCGTGGTCGGCGTCGTCTTCCACGCCCGAGTCGTTTTGCTGTTCGTCCACGTCGATGCCTGCGTCCATGGGGATCACTTGCGCGCCACGGCGGCGCAGCCGCCCCAGCGCTTCATTGACGACGATGCGCACCAGCCAGGTCGACACCTTGGCCTCGGCGCGAAAGCCGGCCCGCGATCGCCAGGCGCGCAGATAGGCTTCCTGGAGGGCGTCCTCGGTGTCGGCGTCGTTCTTCAGGATGCTGCGCGCGGTACGGAACAGCAGCCGGTTGTGCCGGCGCATGATCGATTCGAACGCGGCGACGTTGCCCTGCGCGGCCGAGGCAGCGAGCTCGGCATCGGTGGCATGCGGCGGGACGGTGGGAAGGGCGACGGGTTGCATGCTTGCTCTCGTCCATTGGATGGGCGCCGGTCGCGCCACGTTCCCGAAAGTTTCGTTCGTCTCGCCGAAGATCATCGGTGGGATGCCGTACAGACAATCTCGGGCCCTAGCTTGTGCGGTGTCGCACATCGGCAATGAAGAACAAGCACCGGCGCTCGACGCTCCGGAATCGTTCGCTCTCTGGCGCCTGGGCTTTCGCCCTTTCTACCCACTGGCCAGCGCCTTCGCGTCGTTGTCGCAACTGGTCGATGCGTGCGACGCCGACCGGGGCCACGCTGGCGATGCTCGTCGCCCTCTGGGTGGCGGCGGGCGTGCTCGCGCCCACGCCGTTCGGCTGGGCCGCGGCCACCCGGCCGCGGCTCGACGGCAAGCCCAGGTGATGCGATGCGCCGCCCGAGGTGCGCCAAAAACGAAAGCGGCCCCTCGCGGGGCCTCTTCGACGAGAGCTCCGCCTGGCTAGCCGCGCCGATCCTCGCTACCGACCGTGGGCGCGACATCTCCCTTGCGCCGCCCGTACCGCCGCTCGTTTCCCGCCTCGCGCAGGGCGGCGCGATCCTCGGAGCGGACCTCGCCGCCGCAGACGACCAGCATCGCCAGGAACTCCGGCGACACGGCTTCGCTGCTGTCGCCGTCGGGTGCATTCTTGCGGCGGTCGTTGGGGTAGGGCACAGCGTCTCCTGCAAATCGTGCTGGGGACGATTCTGACCGGCGCGGCGGTCCTTGTCTTGCAGGACGGCGGGGGTGCGCCGCCGGGCTCAGGCCGGCGCGCTCGTCGAGTGAAAGCCGTCGCCGAGCTCGAAGCGCGACATGCCCAGGTGGCGCGGGCCGCGCTGCGCCCCCGGCCGGAAGGGCGCGCCGGCGTTGCGCGCCAGGCGGCTACCCATCGATTCCGCGTCGGGCCGGCCCGCCGGCGGCATGGTGTTGGCGGCGATCCACACCGACGCCGCGCTCGATCGGTCGGCCAGCACCACAGCCATGCGCGAGCGCAGATCGGCCAGGCTGGGCGACGACCAGTTCCGGACCAGCGCCTCGAAGTCGAACAAGGCCCGGCGCAACTGATCGACCGGCAGCAGGGCGATCGTGCGCAGGCCGTGCTTGGCGAACTTGCGCTCGAAGCGGGCCAGGTGACGATGGACCTGGCGGTGGCTCTCGTCCTCGTCGAGCACGCGGCCCAGCTCCGTCGACATCGCGCGGATCGCCTCGGGCGTCGCCTGCAGGGCGCGAATGGCGGGCTCGGGACGCGTGTCCTCGTGCTCGCGTACGGCCGGTTTGGACCGCGATGCAGCGGCGCGGAGCTTGCGCGCCGCGATCCAGAACAGCAGCGACCGGGAGATCAGGAGCGCCGCCTGGAGGAGGGCGCTGCACAGACGAGCCAGCGAGTTGAGCATGCTGCGAGAGTCAATAGGCCGCGATTCCGGCTTATCGACACCTTTGTGCCAGGTCTCGAGGGCCGTTACCAGCGCTTACGTCGGTGCTAAGCAGCTCGAGCGCGTGTCGCGCGCGTGCCGACATCGCGTCGCAAGGCGGCGCCGATGTCGGGCGGGAGCCGATCGGCGTCGCTCGAGCCAACGCCGACGCGGGATCCTTCGAGAGAGAAGAGCCGACCCTAGGCGGCCAAGGCCGAAGCCGCCGCGGCGGCCAGGCACTTGTTGCACTTGCCGAGGCCGGGCAGGCGCGAATCCGGCTTGCCATCGCCGGTCTTGAAGTTCGCCTGGCAGCGCCGGCATACGTACATCTTCGAGCTCGACATCATCGGCTTGACACCCGGCTCGCCAGTTGGCCGCGCGGCGACGTATTCGGCTTGCGTCTGGCGCAGCTTCAATGACGCGGCGTTGACGGGGGCGCTGGCTGCCGGCTTCGTGGCGGGCGCCGCGACTTTGGATGCTTTGGATGCAGAAACGGAGGGACGGGTGGCCATGGCGATCCTGGTAGTGGCGACAGGGCGCCGTGAGGTGCCGCGTCGCTCGCGAGGGGGCACTATTGTCCCAGCAAAGCGATGGTCGCGCCCGAAGGGTTTGCCTTGACCCCGCGCCGACGCTGATTTAGGCGGCGCCTGCCGACCCGCCGGCCGCCTCCGTCTACTCCCGCTTCAGCCCGGCCGGACGCTCGAAATCGAGCTCGGCCTGCGGCACCGTGACCAGCCCCGGCGTCTGCGCCGCGAGCGCCGGCGCGAAGCGCGACGCGACGCCGGCAACGGCGGCGCGCCGCCCGGCCGCGCCAAGGTTCGCCGCGGCGTAGCGCTGCACGTCCTCTGGGCTCACCGCCTCCAGCATGGCGATCTGCGTCTTCAGCTCGGCCGGCGAGCGGCCGGTGACGACCAGCCCGCGGATCGCGCTGGCCAGACCCGCCGTCGTTTCGACGCTGCGGCTGAAGCCGCCGATCAGGGTCGCCTTGCGTGCCGCCAGCTCGTCGGCGGGCACTGGCGTCTGCATGATGCGGTCGATCTCGCCGTTGAGCAGTTGCACCACCTCGGCCGCCGACTCGTTCTTCGTCTGCACCGACGCCGAGAAGAGGCCGTTCTCGCGTCGCGCCTCGATCTGGCTGCCGGCGCCGTAGCTGAGGCCGCGCTTGATGCGGATCTCGAGGTTGAGGCGTGACGAGTAGCCGCTGCCGAGCACGGTGTTGAGCACCGCGCCGGTCGCCCGGTCGGTGCCGCGGCGCGCTGGCAGCGGCAGCGCCAATGCGACGCCGGCCTGCCCGGCGGTCGGCATGTCGATCACCGCCATCGACGGCCCATCGGCCAGCGTCGGCGCGGGCGGCGGTGTCGGCGCCGGCTCGGCCGGCGCCTTCCAGCTGCCGAAATGGGCGCGGGCCAGCTCGAGCGCGGCGGCGGGCGCGATGTCGCCGGTCAGGATCAGCACCGCACGATCCGGGCGATACGTGGCGCGGTGCAAAGCCACCAGGTCGTCGCGCCGGATGCGCGGCAGCGAGGCCGGCGTGCCGCTCGCCGGGTGGCCCCAGGCGCCGCTGCCGTAGGCCATGCGCACGGCGGCCAGGCCGGCCAGCGTGCCCGGATTGGAATAGGCGACCTTCAGGCCGTCGAGCGTCTGCGTGCGCAAGCGGTCGATCTCTTCCTGGGCGAAGATCGGCTCGCGCGCCACCTCGGCGACCAGGCCGAGCGCCGCGCCCAGCTTGGGCGTGGTCACCGTGATCGAGACCAGCGACTGGCTCCAGCCGGCACCGCTTTCGAGCGAGCCGCCGAGCGCTTCGGCGGCGGCGGCGAGCTGCGGCGCGGTGTGCCGGCGCGTGCCCTGCGTCAGCAGGTCGGCGGTCAGCGAGACCAGCCCCGAAAGCTGCGGCGGGTCCAGCTCGCTGCCCGAGAGCACGACCAGCGCCGCGGTGACCAGCGGCACGCCCTCGCGCCGCGCGACGACGACGCGCAGGCCGTTCGGCAAGGCCTGCTCGCTCGGCGCCGCGATTGCGAGCGGCCGCGGTGCGGCCGGTGGCGGCGGCGTGTCGTAAGTCTGCGCCGAGGCGATGCCGGCACACGAAAACAACATCGCCGAAGCGATGGCGGTGAACAAGGTGCGGTGCTTCATGGCGCGGTCGCGTCCTCGGCGTAGTCGAACGACACCATGTGCGCCCCGGTGACGTAGCGGCGCAGCACGCGCTGCACGTCGGCGGCGGTGACGCGCTGCAGATCGTCGAGGTCGGTGTTGACGCGGTTCGCGTCGCCGCCCAGCACCGCAGCGTCGGCGATCGCCGACGCCAGGCCGATCGGCGTCTGCCGCGTGCCGAAGGCGCCGGTCAGGATCTGCACCTTGATCTTGTCGAGCTCGGCCGGCGAGGCCGGCTTGTCGACCAGGCGGCGCACCTCGGCGAGCAGTGCGCTGCGCACCGCCTCCGGCGTCTTGCCGCCGGCGGCGATGGCGCTGGCGATGAGCAGGCCGGGGCCGGCGCGCAGATCGGCGCTGAAGCTGGCCTGGGTCGCGATCTGCTGGCGATAGACCAGCGACTGGTTGAGGCGCGACGATTCGCCGCTCGAGAGCAGCGCCGCCGCCACCTGCAGCGCCGGCGCATTGGCGTCGGTCACCGGCGGCGCCAGCCAGACCGCGGCCACCGCCGGCAGCGGCACCTTCGGCGCCTTGACGGTGATCGAGCGATCGCTGGCCCAGGCCAGCTCCTTGGCCTCGCGCAGCGGCAGCGGCGCAGCGGGTCTGGCGATCGGGGTGTAGTACTTGTCGACCCAGGCGTCGAGCTGGCGCGCATCGAAGTCGCCGGTAACGATGAGGGTCGCGTTGTCGGGCCGGTAGTAGCGGTCGTGGAACGCGACGACGTCGTCGAGCGTCGCCGCGTCGAGGTTCTCGATGCTGCCGATCGTGCCGCGCTGATACGGGTGCTGCAGATAGGGACGGGTGCGCACCGCCTCGAAAAAGCGGCCATAAGGCGAAGCGAGGATGCGCTGCCGATATTCTTCTTCGACGACGGCGCGCTCGGAGTTGAAGTTGGGGAGGTCGACCTTGAGGTTGATCATGCGCTCGGCCTCGGCCCAGAGCAGCGTCTCGAGGTGGTTCGACGGCACCACCTCGTCGTATTCGGTCACGTCTTCGCTGGTCGAGGCGTTGTTCGAGCCGCCGACGTCTTCGGTCATGCGGTCGAACTGCTCGCTCTTCAGGTACTTGGTGGTCTTGAACATCATGTGTTCGAAGAGATGGGCGAAGCCCGAGCGGCCGGCCGGATCGTCGCTGCCGCCGACGCGATACCAGACCTGCACGCTGACGGTCGGGCTGGCGTGGCTCTCCGACGAGATCACCGTGAGGCCGTTGCCGAGCTTGCGCTGCCTGAAGACGATGCGCGGCACCTTCAGCGTTGACGTCGTCGCTACCTCGGCAGCCAGGACGGTCGTCGCTGCGGCGTTGGCGCCGGCCGTGATCCAGGCCGCGACGACGACGAGGGCGGCAGCGAGGCCAGCCTTCACGACGGCACCCCGAACGACGCCGTCACCAGCGAGTAGTGCTCCACCGATGGCGGCACCGCGAAGAAGGGCTGCACGATCGCCCGCCATTCGGCGAACAGCGGCCCGCCGCGGAACTTGACGGTGTGGTCCTCGAGCGTCTGCCACCAGATCATGAGCATGTAGCGCTCGGGCGACTCGATGCCTTTGACGACGCGATGCAGGCAGTAGCCTTCGGCCCGCATGATCACGGACTCGACGCCGTGCTTGATGGCGGCGTCGAACGCGTCGTTCTTGCCGGGCGGGATGCGGATGTCGGCGATCTCGAGAATCATGGCGAAGCGGCTCTCTGCGATGCGGAGCGTCGCAGTCTACTTGCGGCTCGCGGCGGCGCATTAGGCGCCGGTTAAACCCCCAGATGACGGGCCAGCGCTCCGTCCTCGGCGGCGAGCACCGCCGACTCGCCGGCCATCACGACGACGCCTTTTTCGAGGACGACGGCGCGGTCGGTGTGGGCGAGCACGGCGCGCGCGTTGCGGTCGACGATCAGCGCGGCGATGCCGGTGCTGCGGATCGTCGCGACGACGCGCCAGATCTCGGCGACGATGAGCGGCGCCAGGCCTTCGGTCGCCTCGTCGAGGATGAGGAGGCGCGGATTGGTCATGAGGGCGCGGCCGATGGCGAGCATCTGCTGTTCGCCGCCCGAGAGCTGCTGGCCGCCGTGGCCGAGCCGCTCGGCGAGGCGAGGAAACGTCGCCATCACGCGATCGAAGGTCCAGTCGCGCGCGCCCTCGGGTCCGCTGCGCGCCGCCATCATCAGGTTCTCGCGCACCGAGAGGTTGGCGAAGATGCCGCGACCTTCGGGCACATAGCCGATGCCGAGCCGGGCCATGCGCTCCGGCGCGGCGCCGGTGACGGCGCGACCCTGCCAGGCGACCGCGCCGCCGGCGGTGCGCACATAGCCCATCGCGGTGCGGATCAGCGTCGTCTTGCCCATGCCGTTGCGGCCGAGCAGCCCGAGCGAGACGCCGGCCGGGATCTCGAGCGAGACGCCGCGCAGCACATGGCTGTCGCCATAGCGCGCGTGCAGTTCGGTGAGCGTGAGCAACGTGCTCACTGGACTACCCTTCGCGCTGCGCGCTCCGGGATGAGCGCTTTGGAGCGGCCAGGCGCGCTCATGCCGGATGCGCGTCGCCCAAATACGCCTCGCGAACCGCGGGGTCGTTGCGAATCTGCTCCGGCCCGTCGCTGGCGATGACGCGTCCGTTGACCATCACCGTGATCCGGTCGGCGACCTTGAACACCGCGTCCATATCGTGCTCGACGAGCAGGATCGCGTGCCCCGGCTTCAGCGCGGTGAGCAGGGCCAGCATGCGTCCGGTCTCTTCGGCGCCCATGCCGGCGAGCGGCTCGTCGAGGAGCAGGACGCGCGGCGCGGTGGCCAGGCACATCGCGATCTCGAGCTGGCGCTTGGCGCCGTGACTCAGCGTGCCGGCGCTGCGCGACGCCATCCCGGCGAGACCGGCGGCGTCCAGCGCCTGCGCGGCGGCCGTCAGGCTCGCCGTGTCGCGCGAGGCGCGCTCCCAGAACGGCCACGGCCGCGGCGATCGCGCCTGCGCCGCGAGGCGACAGTTCTCGAGCACGCTGAACTCGCCGAAGATGGTCGTGCGCTGGTAGCTGCGGCCGACGCCGGCGCGGGCGCGGCGCGGTTGCGGCCAGCGCGTCACGTCGTGGCCGGCGAAGACGACGCTGCCTGCGCTCGGCGCCAGCTCGCCCGAGATCATGTTGACGAGGGTCGACTTGCCGGCGCCGTTGGTGCCTATGACGGCGTGGATCTCGCCGACGTGCAGCTCGATCGAGACCGCGTCGACCGCGGCCAGCCCGCCGAAGCGGCGCCGGAGGCCGACGGTGCGCAGCAGCGCCGCCTCAGCCATGGGCGCGCCCCTTCCACAGCGCGCCGAGGCCGATCAGCCCCTTGGGCAGCAGCGCGACGAAGCCGATGATGGCCAGGCCGAGCGTCAGCTGCCAGTGCGAGGCGAGCGGGCCGAAGAGGGCCTCCCACTGCACCAGTTCCTTCAGCAGCGTGAAGGCGATCGCGCCGATGACCGCGCCGCGCAGGCTGCCGATGCCGCCGAGGATGATCATGAGCAGCACCGCCCCCGACTCGTGCCAGGCGAGCAACTCGGGGTTGACGGTGCCGTCCTTGATCGCCAAGAGCGCGCCGGCCAGGCCGGCGAGCGCGCCGGCGATGACGAAGGCGGCCAGCTTGTAGGGATAGGTCGAAAAGCCCGCCGCGCGCATGCGCTGCTCGCTGACGCGGATGCCCGCCAGCGCATGGCCGAAGCGCGAGCCGAGCAGCACCGCGAGCAGCGCATAGGTGCCGGCCAGCGCCGCGATCACGGTGTAGTAGAGCGGCAGGCGCTGGTCGAGGTCGAGCAACGTCGTGCCGGCGATGCGCAGCACGGGTTTGACGAGCAGGAAGATGCCGTCGCTGCCGCCGCCGGCCTTGGTGTCGTGGACGACGAAGTAGGCCATCTGCGCGAAGGCGAGCGTGACCATGATGAAGTAGACGCCGCGCGTGCGCAGGCTGAGCGCGCCGACGAAGAGCGCGTAGGCGGCGGCGCTGGCGACGGCAAGCGCCAGGACGGCGACGAGCGGCGCACCGGCGTCGCCCGAGCCGAGCACGACCGCGTAGGCACCGATGCCGAGGAAGGCGGCATGGCCAAGGCTCACCAGGCCAGCCGCACCGACGATCAACTCGAGGCTGAGCGCGAAGATGGCATAGATGGCGATGCGCGCGACCAGGTCTTGCGCATAAGGGGAGATCAGCGCTGGCAGCGCCGCGAGCACGAGCAGCGCCGCCGCCGGCACCAGCCAGCCGCCCGGCTCGCGGCGCGCGATGTCGGGCAGCGTGCCGACTTCGGCCGTCGCGTCGCCCGCGTCGACGGGGCCTTCAGAAGCCACGTTTCATCAGGCCTTCGGGCCGCCAGACGAGGACGATCGCCATCAGCAGATAGACGCCGACGCCGCTCCACTCGGCGAAGAAGACCTTGCCGAACGTGTCGACGATGCCGACCAGCAGCGAAGCGATGAGCGCGCCGGTGATCGAGCCGATGCCGCCGATGACGACGACGACGAAGCAGATGATGAGCACGCTCGAGCCCATGCCCGGATAGACCGACGACAAGGGCGCCGCGATCATCCCCGCGAGCGCGGCCAGCGCCACGCCGCCGGCGAAGACGATGCGGTAGAGCAGCCGGATGTCGACGCCGAGGCCGCGCACCATGTCGCGGTTGCTGGCGCCGGCACGGATCATCATGCCGAGACGTGTGCGGTTGACGACGGCGTAGAGCCCGATCGCGACGACGATGCAGGCGAGCGACGAGAAGACCCGGTACCAGGGATAGGACATCAGCTCGCCGAGGCGAAAGCTGCCGGCCAGCCAGTCGGGCGCGGCGACGCCGTGCACGTCGTTGCCGACGAGAAGGCTGCGCGCTTCCTCGAAGACGAGGATCAGCGCGTAGGTCATGAGCACCTGCTGCAGGTGGTCGCGCTCGTAGAGAAAGCTGAAGAACGCCCACTCGAGCAGGTAGCCGAAGATCACGGCGAGCACGACGCCCGCCGCCAGCCGCGTGAAGAACCAGTCGCCGAACCAGGGCGCGAGCGCGAACGCGAGATACGCGCCCAGCATGTAGAAGCTGCCGTGGGCGAGATTGATCACGCCCATGATGCCGAAGATCAGCGTCAGCCCGCTGGCGACGAGAAACAGCAGCAGGCCGTACTGGACGGCGTTCAGGCACTGGACGAGAAAGGTCGAAAGGTCCACTCGGCGCTACGATGCTCGCCCGGCCGTGCGGTCAGGGCAGCGCCGGTGCCGTCCAGGGCTCCGTGCTGGTCAGCGTCTTCAGGAACTCGACGATCTTCGCGATCTCCGGCTCGCTCAGGCCGGTGGGCGAGAGGACGGGCGACTTCTTCGCGTCGTCGCCGCCACCGGCCGCCATGTAGCGCACCGCCTCTTCGAGCGTGGCCCGGCTGCCGTCGTGGAAGTAGGGCGCGCCGAGGGCGACCGAGCGCAGCGTCGGCGTCTTGAAGGCGCTCGTGTCGGCTTCGTTCTTCGTCACGTTGAAGCGGCCCGGATCGGGCTTGGTCTTGCCGGCCTCGAGACCGATGTTGAAGAACGTGCTGTTGCCGTAGAAGGGCGGCGTGTGGCAGGCGGCGCAGCGGCCCTTGCCCATGAAGAGACGAAAGCCGTCGACCGCGTCGCCGCTCACCGCCATGCGGTCGCCTGATTCGTAGCGGTCCCAGGGCGAGTTCTCGCTGTTCTTGGTGCGCAGGTAGGCGGCGAGCGCCTTGGTGATCGAGTCCGGCG
>JANXWR010000270.1 GCA_025351025.1 Burkholderiales bacterium
AAAGTATACTTTCCGCACTGTGTATTGGTTTCAATTGATATCTTAGATCTCACCCCAATCGATCATGCTAGAACCGCTGCTAGATTCAAAGTGCATGAACTAAAGATATGAGATATGATTTCGCACTATTGGCAACCTTCCAGTTAAAATGCTGAAAACCTGACATAGCAATGGTTTGAAATGTACTTATACTTTTTTGGCGCGTTGGGCTAATTTAGCCAGATCGAATCAGAACAAGTTAAGTTAATCGAAGCGGAAAAGTTAAAATCTGTGAGAATCCAAACCATGATGCTGCACTTCTGCGGTGAGATCCGTCTCAACCACTGGTACCGGCGTGCCGCCGAGTGGCACAGCGAGCCGGTCATCAAGGCGATCTACGAAACCCTGGCGCGCGACGAGGCGCGCCACGGCGGCGCCTACCTGCGCTACATGAAAAAGGCGATGCAGAAGTTCGGCGACGAGGCGCGGGCCGCCTTTGCCAAGGTCGGCGTCCTCATGGCCAGCGCGCGCCGCACCGCGCAGGCGCTACACCCGACCAACCTGCACGTCAACACCAGCCTCTTCCCACGCGACACCGTGCAGAGCCGCCTGCCCGATCCCAAGTGGCTGGAGGCATGGCTCGACACGCAGATCCAGTTCGATTCCGTCTGGGAAGGCAAGGTCGTCGAGCGCATCCTGCACAACCTCAGCCTGCTCATGGAACGCAGCTTCGCGAGCGTGCAGGAGCTGAACCGCTACCGCAAGGAGCTGACCGCCAAAGTTGCGGCGGCAGCGGCGACGGCGGCCAGCAGCGTGGTCCCGGCCGCGCCCGGCGTCAAGCCCGCCTGATTCGATTCCGTGCCCGAGACGCCCGCCTCAGGCCTTGGCCGCCAGCTTCGCCTGCTCGGCCTTGCGATCGGCCGACACCTTCTGCGCACTCGGCCGCTCGCCGACCATGCGCACGTACGCTTTCCAGTCGACGCCGCCGGCGGCGAGCAGATCCTCGCCGAACACCGCCTTGGTCGCCATCGAGACGATGGGCAGCGAGTTCCAGGCCGAACAGTCGGCCTGCGTGAAGGTCTCGCCGGCGAGGTAGGGTGAGAAGCGGGCGAGCCGCTTGAAGGCGCTGATGTTCTTCTCGAGTACGGAACGGATGCGCGCGGCATTCGCATCGCTCAAGCTGCCGCCGAAGAATGCCTTCGGGTAGAGATCGCGGGCGACGAGCTCCAGATGCAGGTCGGCAAAAATCGCGAGCTCGCGCACCTTGGCCGCGGCGAAGGCATCGCGCGGCAGCAGCGGCGGCTCCGGATACGCGGTCTCGATGTACTCGAGGATGGCCTGGCTTTCGCAGAGCGGTCCGCGATCGGTGCGCAGGAACGGAATCTTGGCCAGCGGCGAGGCGCCCAGCACGTCTTCGCCGCGCCCGCCGGTGCTGACGTACTCCTCGCTGAAGGGCACCCCTTTTTCCAGCAGCGCCATCTTGACCTTGTTGTAGTAGTTCGAAATCGACGATCCGCACAGCACGAGCATGGAAGTCTCCGGAGGCTTACGCGCCCCAGTCTACGTCCGCCGCAAGGCGACAATCGGGCCGTGTTGCCCACCTTCGTCGTCAAGCTCTGCCCTCGCGCCGAACTGCAGCCGCGCCTCGCCGCGCTGGCCCGGCCGCTCGTCTTCACGAACGGCGTGTTCGACATCCTGCATCGCGGCCATGTCACCTATCTGGCACAGGCGCGCGCCCTCGGCGCCAGCCTGATCGTCGGTCTGAACAGCGACGCTTCGGCGCGCGGCTTGGGCAAGGCGCCCGGGCGCCCGCTCAACCATGAAGGCGACCGCGCCATCGTGCTGGTTGCGCTCGAAAGCGTGAGTTTGGTGACGCTGTTCGACGAAGCGACGCCGGTCGAGCTGCTCCGGCTCGTGCGCCCCGACCTCTACGTCAAGGGCGGCGACTACGACGTCGAGCGGCTCGCCGAGACGGCGCTGGTGCGCAGCTGGGGCGGCGAGGCGAGGGCACTGCCTTTCGTCGACGGCTATTCGACGACGGCCCTGGTCGAGAGGATTCGTCGCTAGCGACGCGGCGCTAGTCGTTGCTGCTGCGGAAGTCGAGCGTCTCGAGCCTGACGCCGTAGCGTTCGCGCTGCCGTCGCGCCGGAAAGACGATCTCGCGCTCGACCCAGCGCCGCAGCCGCGCCGCTTCGGGCGAGCGTTCCTTGGCGATGTGGGCAAGCAGCGCTTCATCGCTCAGGTAAGGCTCGCGCGGCCGGCCGCGCATGCCCCAGCCAGCCGGATAGGTGATCTGCAGCGAGGCATCGCTGGCCGTGAAGCCGGCGACGGCGCGGATATCGGCGAGGCGGATCCAGCGCTGGTGATCGGCGTCTTCGACGACACGCACCGAGCGACCCTTGAAGGCGAAATGGTGACCCTCGAGCTCGCGCCAGTTGGCATGCCGCATCGCCTGCCAGAGCGCGATCGTCAGGTGCATCAGCGGTCGCGCCAGCACGATGCCGACGACGCCGGCCATGAACAGCAACCCGGTGCCGAAGCCGAGGCGCCAGAGCGCCCAGGTCGCCGCGGCGCAGAGGGCGAGGCGGATCGCGATCGTTTTCAGGATCTGGATCACGCCGGCTTCCGGTTGACGAGAAAGATGCCGGTCACGACCGTCGCCAGGGCAAACAGCAGGCGACCGGTGATCGGCTCGGCGAGCAGCACGGCACCGAGCAGCAGACCGAACACTGGCGTCAGCATCGTGAAGGAGGCGAGCCGTGTCGCCGGGTAGTGGCGGATCAGCCAGAACCAGAGCAGGTAGCTTGCGAATGTGACGATGACGACCTGAAAGCCGATCGACGCCCAGGCCAGCGTCGAGAGGTGCTCGGGCAGCGGCGCACCCGAGATCAGTGCCGCGGCGACGAGCAGCAGCGCCGACACGCCGAGTTGGTAGAGCAGCGTCTTCTCCGCCGACGCATGGGTCAGCGCCGAGGCGCGCACCGCCAGCGTCGTCGCGCCCCAGAGCGCGCCGCCGAGCAGGCCGAGGGCGTCGCCGATCCACTGCGTCGGGCCGCCGGCATGCTCGGCAAACCCTTCCGAGAAGGCCCAGGCGACGCCGGCGAAGGCGAGCACGAGCCCGACCGATTGCCACAGGTTCAGCCGCTCGGAGCGGGCGATCAGCGGCATGCCGAGGGCCACGACGAAGGGTGCCGTGTAGAGGAAGACGACCATGCGCGAGGCGGTCGTGAACTGCAGGCCGACGAAGATGCAGAAGAACTCGGCGGCGAACAGGGCGCCCGCTAGCAGGCCGCCGGGCAAGGTCGCGTCGCGATCGAACAGGACGATGCCGCGGCTGCGCGACCAGAGCCAGACGAGCGCCGCGCCGCCGGTCGATCGCGCGGCGGCTTGCCAGAGCCCCGGTATCTCGTTCATCACCGACTTGGCAGCGACCTGGTTCAGGCCCCAGAGCAGGCAGCAGAAGACGAGCGAGCCGAGGGCGATCGCGTCGAGGTGAGTCTTGCGTTCAACCATGTCGACCGATGGTAAGCGTCCGCCCATGCAGCGCTTCGGCGACGGCCGCGGCGAGCAGTCCGGCGACGAGCCCGCTGGCATGCGCGAATGGCGCGACGGCGATGTCCCAGCCGGCCGGGTGACGCAACGGCGCGCCCCAAGGCGTTTCGCTCAGGACCTTTGCTGCCAGTGCGAGGAGGAGCCCGATGCCGATCCGGCGTCGCGACCCGCGTGTTCGCACGATCAGGTAGAGCGCGGCGACGGCGACGCCCGCGTGCAGCACGCCAGAGAGGCCGCCGTAGTGGAGCAGGTCGGGCCGAGCGAGCAGGCCGAGCTGGGCGAGCGGCCAGGCGACGAACCAGGCGAGCGCCGTGCGGCGTGGCAGTCTTGCGATCCCGCCGAGGGCGCCGACCAGCACCGCGCCGGCCAGATTGGCGGCGAGGTGCAAGCCGCTGAAATGAAGCCCGGCCGCGCTCCAGGCGCGCCAGGGCTCGCGCCAGACGAGCGCCGGCTGCCAGTCGATCGCCGCCGACATCGCCGCGAAGGCCGGCGCATCGGGCGCTGCTGCGAAGAAGACCGCTGCGGCGCCCAGGCCGAGCAGCACTGCCAGGGTCGCCCAAGCCCGACCGGCGTCGCCCGCCGAACGGCCTTCAGCCGAAGACCGCACGCCAGAGCGCGAGGACGGCGGTTCGCTGCTCGGCCATCGTCTCCGGATCGAACTGCGTCGGCTGCTCGTCGAGGCGGGCCCGGTGCTGGGCCCGGCGCAGGTCGCGGTAGGCATCGGCGGCGGCGCTGCCGACGTCTTGCGGCAGCAGGCCGGCGGCCTCGGCGCGGCGCAGCAGCGCGATGTTGCCGACGTCGTCGAGCAGTTCGGCATGGACGCCGCTCTCGGCGAGCACGAGCTGCTGCACCGCGAACTCGACGTCCATCATGCCGCCGGCGCTGTGCTTCAGGTCGAAGCGGCCGGCTTTGACCGGATGCGCCTTGCGCACCTTCTCGCGCATCGTCTTCACTTCCTCGCGCAGCGCGGCGGCGTCGCGCGGCGCCGCCAGCACGGTGCGACGCACGGCCTCGAAGCGCGGCGCCAGTCGCTGCAAGCCGGCACACCAGCGCGCCCGGGTCAGCGCCTGGTGCTCCCAGGTCCAGGCGGTATTGCCGCCGCGGCCGGTCTGGTAGTTCTCGAACGAGGTAAACGAGGTGACGAGCAGGCCCGAGTTGCCGTTCGGCCGCAGCGCCGTGTCGATGTCGAACAACTCGCCGGCGGCGGTGCGCATGGTCAGCCAGGTGATGAGCTTGCGCACGAAGGCGCCGTAGACCTCGGCCGCCTTGTCGGCGTCGACCTCGGGGTCGTCGTGCACGAAGACGACGTCGAGATCGCTGCCGTAGCCGAGCTCCTTGCCGCCGAGCTTGCCGTAGGCGATCACCGCCAGCTGCGGCTCGGCGCGATGCGCGATCTTAAGATGCTTCCAGGCCCAGCACAGCGCGCACGACAGCGTCGCGTCGGCAAGCGCCGAGAGGTCGTCGGCTACCTGCTCGACCGTGATGTGGCCTTCGACGTCGCGCACCAGGGTGCGAAAGACTTCGGCGTGGTGAGCGCGGCGCAGGGTGTCGAGAAGCAGCTCTTCTTCGGTCTGGCTCGATCGCTCCCAGCCGGCGTGTCGTTCCTCGAGCTCGCGGGTGTAGGCAGTAGCGTCGAAGCGGCTATGCAGTAGCTCTTCGTCGGCGAGCTCGTCGATGACGCCCGGGTGCAGCATCAGGTAGCGCATCGGCCAGCGCGCCAGGCCGAGCAGGCGCAGCAGGCGGTTCTGCACCTCGGGCCGCTCGGCGAGCAGGGCGAGGTAGCTTTCGCGGCGCAGCAGCGGCTCGATCCAGTCGACGAAGAGAATCGCGGCATGCAGCGTGCAGCGGTCTTCGGCCACGGCCAGCGCGGCGCGCGAGACCAGGCCGGCGAGGCGGACCTTGCTCTCGTCCTTCAGCATCCGGATCTTCGGCTGGTCGCAGAGCGGCCGGACGCGCGCCGCCAGCTCGGGAGGCAGCGACGCGAGAAAGATCTCGGCGTCGACCGGCTGCGGCGGCGGACCGCAGGTGCGGCAGTTGGCGGCGCCGGGCCGGCCGTCATGCAGCAGCAGGTCGAACTCGCCGGCAACGTACTCGCGGGCCTGGCCGAGCTGATCGAGCAGCGCGCAAGGGCCGGCCAGCTCGCCCAGGCTGCCGGCGATCCAGGCGAGGTCGGCGTCGTTCTCCGGCAGCACGTGCGTCTGCTGGTCGTCGAGGTACTGGATGCGATGCTCGACGCGGCGCAGCAGCGTGTAGGCGGCGGCCAGGCGCTCGGCGCTGGCCCGCTTCATGAGGCCGCCAGCCGCCAGCTTGTCGAGCGCCTTCAGCGTCGAGCGGGTGCGGATCTCGGGGAACTGGCCGCCGCGCACGACGAGCAGCAACTGGACGATGAACTCGATCTCGCGGATGCCGCCGCGCGACAGCTTGACGTCGTTGGCGCGCTGCGGCCGGCCGGCGGCGCGGCGTTGCGCTTCGTCGCGTACCTTGGCGTGCAGCTGGCGCAGACCTTCGAACACGCCGTAGTCGAGATAGCGCCGATAGACGAAGGCGGTGACGAGCGAGCGCAACGCCAGGGCGCGCCCGCTCTGCACGCTGGCCAGCGGCGCGACGACGCGGCTCTTCAGCCAGGCGAAGCGCTCCCACTCGCGACCGTGCGCCTGCAGGTATTCCTCGAGCATCGCCATGCTGACGACCGGCGGCCCGGAGTTGCCGTTCGGGCGCAGCGCCAGGTCGACGCGGAATACGAAGCCGTCTTCGGTGACCTCGCCGATCAGCGTGTAGAGGCTGCGCGCCACCTGCGAGAAGTACTCGTGGGCGCTGGTCGGCTGGGCGCCGTCGGTCGTGCCGTTTTCCTCGTAGACGTAGATGAGGTCGATGTCTGACGACACGTTGAGCTCGCGCGCGCCGAGCTTGCCCATGCCGACGACCCAGAAGTCGATGCGCTTGCCGGCGGTGTTCAGCGGCGAGCCGAAGCGCGCGTCCTGCTCGGTGAGGGCCTGGGCCAGCGCCAGCTCGAGCGTCGTTTCGGCGAGCTCGGTCATGGTCCGAGTCACGTCGGCGAGCGTCGCGCCGCCTTCGACGTCGAGCACGGCCAAGCGCTCCAGCGTCAGTTGGCGTGCGACGCGCAACGCACTGGCCAGGTCCCGCCCCTGGCGGCGCAGATGGTCGACCAGCGTGTCGATCTCTTCGCGACCGGGGATGCCGGGGCCGAAGGCCGCCAGCTCGTCCGGATAGCGGCGGCGGATGCGCTGCACGAACCGGCTGTACGCGGCCTTCGAGATCGCCGCATCGCCGAGTGGCGGCTCGGACACGCCGCGCGGCGCAATGGAAGTGTCTGGCGAGATCGCGGTCATGTTGCCGTTATCGATCCCGGAGGCACTCATCGTCGCTAAGGGTCTGTGCTAGATTGACCCGACCGGCGCGAGACGCGGGTCGTGCCCGCGCCGCGCCTTCGTTCGAACGATGGCAAGCCGACCGCAACCCTGACGCCTTGCCGGCCGGCGCGACGCTGTCTTCATGTCATCCCATCCCCCCAACGCTCACGCCGTCGCGCCGAAGCGCGTGACGCCGTCATCGCGCCGGGCACCGTTCCGCTTTGCGGCGCGCCTGCTGCTCGGGCTGTTCGGCGCTGCGTTGCTCGCGCTGTTCGTAGGTTGGCTCTCACTTCACTGGCTGATTCTGCCGCACATCGAGGAGTGGCGTGTACCGATCGAGGTGCGCGCCAGCCGCCTGCTCGGCGCGCCCGTGAAGATTGGCGCGATCGTCGTTCGGTCGAGCGGCTGGGTACCCGCGCTCGAGCTGCACGACGTGCTCGTGCTCGACGCCGAGCAGCGTGTCGCGCTCAGCCTTCCGCATGTCTCGGCCTCGCTCTCGCCGCGCTCGCTGCTTGCCCTCGAGCCGCGCTTCGAGCAGTTGCTGATCGACGCGCCCAGCCTCGACATCCGTCGCGACGCGGCCGGCCACATCCGCGTCGCCGGGCTCGACTTCGGCGGCAACACCTCGGCCGCCGAGGACGGCGGCGACGCCGCGCACTGGTTCTTCAAGCAGGAGGAGTTCGTGATTCGCGGCGGCACGGTGCGCTGGATCGACGAGCAGCGCCAGGCGCCGCCGCTGGTGCTCACCGGCGTCGACCTGGTCGTGCGCAATGGCCTCCGCGATCACGCCATGCGTGTCGACGCCACGCCGCCGGTCGGCTGGGGCGATCGCTTCAGCCTGCGCGGCCGCTTCTCGCAGCCGCTCTTCGCGCGGGCCGGCGACTGGCGGCGCTGGAGCGGCAGTCTGTTCGCCGACCTGCCGCGCGCCGACGTGCGCGAGCTGCGCCGCTACGTCACCTTGCCCTTCGAGCTGAGCGAGGGCGACGGTGCCTTGCGCGGCTGGTTCGAGGTGCAGGAGGGCCAGCCCGAGGGGGCGACCGTCGACCTCGCCTTGCGCGCCGTGACGCTGCGCCTCGACAAGAGCGTCGAGCCGCTCGAGTTCGAGCAGATCGAAGGACGCTTCGACGCGCGCAAGAAGGATGACCGCATCGCCGTCGACGTGCGTCGCTTCGGCTTCGTCACCGGCGACGGCATCCGCTGGCCCAAGGGCGATCTGCGCGTCGCCTGGCGCCAGCCCGAGGGCCAGGACGTGGCGAGCGGCGAGTTCGGCGCGGAGCGGCTCGACGTCGGCGTCATGGCCGGGATCGCGGGCCGCGTGCCGCTCGGCGCGGCGCTGCGCGAGCTGCTTGCCGACGTCCATCCGCAAGGCGTCATCACGCAGCTGAGCGTACGCTGGGACGGCCCGGTCGACGCGCCGGCGCACTACCGCGTCAAGGGCTTGCTCTCGGGCCTGTCGCTCACCGCGCGCGCCGCGGAGCGCGCCGACGCGGTCGGCCGCCCGGGCGTGCGCAACGCCACGCTGCAACTCGACGCCAACGAGTCCGGCGGCGAGGCGCGCCTGGGCGTCGAGCAAGGCGTGCTCGAGTTTCCCGGCGTCTTCGCCGAGCCGGCGCTGCCGTTCGATAGGCTCGATGCCAAGCTCGCCTGGAAGGTCGAATCGCGTCCGGGCGCCTTGCCCCACATCACGGCACAGGTTCGCGACGCCCGCTTCGCCAACGCCGATGCCGAGGGCGAGCTGAGCGCCACCTGGCGCACCGGCAGTGGCGCCGGCGCGGCACGCGGCGGACGCTTTCCGGGCGAGCTCGAGCTCGATGGCAAGATCGTCAACGGCCGCGCCGCGCGAACCGCCCGTTACCTGCCGCTCGGCCTGCCCGATTCGGTGCGCAGCTACGTCGGCCGGGCCGTGCTCGGAGGCACGATCCAGAGCGCATCGTTTCGCGTGCGCGGCGACCTCTGGGACTTTCCGTTCCACAACGCGAAGAACAACCGCGACAGCGAATTCCGCATCGCCGCCAAGGTCGACGACCTGAGCTTCGCCTATGTGCCGAACGAGGTCGCCGGCGGCGGCCTGGCCGATGCGGCCAAGCTCGTCTGGCCGGCGTTCACGGCTGCCTCGGGCGAGCTCGTCGTCGACCGCACCGCCCTCGAGATCCGCGACGCGAAGGCGCATCTCGCCGGCGTCGCGTGGACGCACATCCACGGCGCCATCCCGCAGCTCGGCGACCATGCCCGGCTCGACATCGAAGGCACGGCGCGGGGCCCGCTCGCCGACATGCTGCGCTACGTCAACGCGACGCCGATCGGCCGCTGGATCGGCCGCGCCCTTGCCGGCACGAGCGCCGGCGGCGCCGCCGACCTGAAGCTCGCCCTCGCCATTCCGCTCGACGATGCCAGCCATGCGCGCGTCAAGGGCAGCGTCACGCTTGCCGGCAACGACGTTCGCATGACGCCCGACACGCCGCTGCTCGCCGCCGCGAAAGGCCGCGTCGACTTCACGCAGGGGAGCTTTTCGGTCGTCGCGGCGAGCGCCCGCGTGCTCGGCGGCGAGCTGAGCTTCGAGGGCGGCTCGCAGGGCGATGGGCAGCGCTTCAGCGGCCAGGGCACGGCCACCGCCGAGGCGCTACGCAACGCGACCGAGCTCGGCTCGGTGTCGCATCTCGCCGCGTCCTTGACCGGCCAGACGAGTTATCGCGCGACGCTCGCGTTCAACGGCGGCCAGCCGCAGATCGGCGTCACGAGCAACCTGGTCGGGCTCGCCCTCGACCTGCCTCATCCGCTCGGCAAGGCCGCGGCAACGCCGCTTGCGCTGCGGGTGCAGACCTCGCTCGACGACGCTGCATCGGCCGTGCCGGGCAGCGCGCCGCGCGAGACTCTGCAGGTCGAGCTCGGCAGCGCGTTGCAGGCGCGCTTCGTTCGCGAAGGCGTGGGCGACGCCTCGCACGTCGCGCGCGGTGCGATCCGCCTGGTCGAGCCCGCCGCGCTCGGCGTGGTCGAGGCGGTCGAGCCGCTCGTGCTGCCGGCTTCGGGCGTGGCCGCGACGATCACCCTGAAGCGCCTCGTCGTCGACCAGTGGGAGGCCGCCGCCAACCGCATGTTCGCCGAGCCAGCCCATGGTGCCTCGCCGCTCGTCTTCGACGTCAGCGGCGGCGCCGGCTACGTGCCCGACAGCATCGCCCTGCGCGTCGGCGAATTCGAAGCCGGATCGCGGCGTCTCAGCAAGCTCACCGCCGGCCTGTCGCTGGAAAACGGTCTCTGGCGCGCCAACGTCGATTCGAACGAGCTCGACGGCTACATCGAGTACCGGCCGTCGCGACGCGCCACCGCATCGACGGGTGGACCGGTCGGCGCCGGTCGGGTCTTTGCGCGGTTGTCGCGATTGAGCCTGCCCAAGGGCGAGGCCGAGCGCGTCGAGAGCCTGCTCGACGAGCAGCCGGCCAGCGTGCCCGCGCTCGACATCGTCGTCGAGGATTTCGAGCTGCGCGGCAAGCGCCTTGGCCGGCTCGAGATCGAGGCGGCGAACCGTGCTGCGAGCGGCCGTGACGCGGCTCGCGAATGGCAGCTCTCCAAGTTCAACCTGGTGACGCCGGAGGCGCAGCTGAAGGCGACCGGCACCTGGGGCGTCGTTGCGGGCGGCGCGCCGGGGACGCCAAGCCGCGCCGCGATGGACTTCACGCTCACGCTGGTCGACAGCGGCGCCCTGCTCGAGCGGCTCGGCATGGGCAAGGTCGTGCGCGGCGGCAAGGGCTCGCTCGTCGGCAGCGTGTCGTGGCCGGGCTCGCCGCTCTCGCCCGACACGTCGAAGATGGCGGGGCAGTTCAAGGTCGCCATCGACGCCGGCCAGTTCCTGAAGGCGGGCCCGGGTGCGGCGCGCCTGCTCAGCGTGCTTAGCCTGCAGTCGCTGCCGCGGCGGCTGCTGCTCGACTTTCGCGATCTCTTCGAAGAGGGCTTCGTCTTCGACAACGTCACCGGCGACGTGAAGATCGGCCTCGGCGTGGCGACCACCAACAACCTGCGCATGCGCGGCACCGCCGCCGTCGTGCTGATGGAAGGCAATGCCGATCTCGAGCGCGAGACCGAGGATCTGCGCGTCGTCGTCGTTCCCGAGATCAATGCCGGCACCGCCTCGCTGGCCTTCGCGATCATCAATCCGGCGGTCGGGCTGGGCACCTTCCTCGCGCAATACTTCCTGCGCAAGCCGCTCGCCGCCGCCGGCACGCGAGAGTTCCACGTCAGCGGGCCGTGGAACGATCCCAAGGTCGATCGCGTCGAGCGCAGCGTATTCGGCGAAGCACCCTCGGTCGAGCCGCCGCCCGCCGTCGCTGCCGAGCCGCCGGCGACAACGACCCGCTAGCGCACCAGCGATCGGATCCTTCATGAAGATTGCCGCCCTGCAGATGGTCTCGACGACGAGCGTCGAGCGCAACCTCGATGCGGCCCGCGCGCTCGTCGGCCGTGCCGCGGCCGAAGGCGCCGAGCTGCTCGTCCTGCCTGAATACTTCTGCCTCATGGGCCGCAGCGACCGCGACAAGCTCTCGGTCGCGGAGGCGCCGGGCGTGGGCCCGATCCAGAGCATGCTCGCCGAGGCGGCGCGTGAGCATCGCGTCTGGCTGGTCGGCGGCACGCTGCCGCTGACGAGCGGCGAAGAAGGCCGCGCCATGAACGTGAATCTCGTTTTCTCGCCGGCCGGCGAGCAGGTCGCGCGCTACGACAAGATCCATCTCTTTCGCTACGACAACGGTCGCGAGCAATACGACGAAGGCCGGACGCTGCGCGCCGGCAGCGTGCCGGTCGCTTTCGACGCGGCGGGCCTGCGCGTGGGCTTGAGCATCTGCTACGACCTGCGCTTTCCCGAGCTGTACCGCGCGCTGATGACGCCGCCGTGCGACCTGCTCTGCGTGCCTTCGGCCTTCACCCATTCGACCGGCGTGGCGCATTGGGAGGTGCTGCTCAGGGCGCGCGCGATCGAGAACCAGTGCTACGTCATCGCTGCGGCACAGGGTGGCCAGCACGAGAACGGCCGCCGCACCTTCGGGCACAGCCTGATCGTCGACCCATGGGGCGAGATCGTCGCCCTGCTTGCCGAGGGCGAAGGCGTCGTCGCCGGTGAGCTGCGCCGCGAGCGGATCGCCGAAGTGCGGGCCCAACTGCCGGCGCTCGAGCATCGGCGAGATCTCTGAGGGAGCGCGACAGGACGACGCCATGCGACTGCGCGTCGTCCTCGTCATCACTCTGCTCGCCTGTGTGGCGAGCGCCCGCGCCGTCGAGCTCGCCGGCAGCGACGCCTGCCACGGACCCGCGCTGCTCACCGACTTCGGCAGCGATGGCCGGATCGGCGCAAGGTGGAACGCGGCGACGCGGACCATTGCCTACGGTCGCACCGTGCCCTCCTCGGGCGCCTTCCATACCTTTCTCGCCGATGCCGACGGCGGCCACGAGCGACGTCTGGCGACGCCGCCGTGGCGAGACGA
>JANXWR010000278.1 GCA_025351025.1 Burkholderiales bacterium
ACACCGCGATGCGGTCCTTGATCGAGCCGCCGGGGTTCGAGCGTTCGCTCTTGACGTAAACGCTGTGCGTGTTGCCGAACAGTCGGTTGATGCGGATATGCGGCGTGTTGCCGACCGTGTGCAGAACGTCGTTGGCAAGCATGGCGCCACTCCTTGTCGGCCGTCGGATCGAAGGATCGCGGCGATTATGTTCTCGCCTCTGCGGCGGCACTCGAGGCGAACACGTTTGCGACAATGGTCGATGCCCTCACCGCTTCAGAACGACACCTTCCTGCGCGCCTGCCTCGGCCAGGCGGTGTCGGTCACGCCCGTCTGGCTGATGCGCCAGGCGGGCCGCTACCTGCCCGAGTACCGCGCCACTCGGGCCCGCGCTGGCAGCTTCATGGGCGTTGCGACCCATCCCGACTTTGCGACCGAAGTGACGCTGCAGCCGATCGATCGCTACGCGCTCGACGCGGCCATCCTGTTCAGCGACATCCTCACCGTGCCCGACGCGATGGGTCTCGGCCTCTCGTTCGCCGAAGGCGAAGGCCCGCGCTTCGAACGGCCGCTGCGCGACGAAGCCGCCGTGGCCAGGCTCGAAGTGCCCGACATGGCGAAGCTTCGCTATGTGTTCGATGCCGTCGCGTCGATCCGCCGTGCGCTGAACGGCCGGGTGCCGTTGATCGGCTTTTCCGGCAGCCCCTGGACGCTCGCCTGCTACATGGTCCAAGGCGCGGGCTCCGACGACTACCGCCTCGTCAAGACCATGCTCTACGCGCGGCCCGACCTGCTGCACCGCATCCTCGCCATCAACGCCGAGGCGGTGGCGTTGTATCTGAACGCGCAGATCGACGCCGGCGCGCAGGCCGTCATGATCTTCGACAGCTGGGGCGGCGTGCTCGCCGACGGCGCCTTCCAGCGCTTCAGTCTCGAGTACACACGACAGGTTTTGCAGCGCCTGAAGCGCGACGCCGACGGCCGGCGCGTGCCGCACATCGTCTTCACCAAGGGCGGCGGACCGTGGCTCGAAGCGATCGGCGCGCTCGGTGCCGACGTGGTCGGCGTCGACTGGACCGTCAACCTCGGCCAGGCGCGGGCGCGCGTCGGCAACGGCGTGGCCCTGCAGGGCAACCTCGACCCGAACGTCCTGTTCGCCGGCGCCGAAGCGATCCGCGGCGAGGTGGCTGCGGCGCTGGCGTCGTTCCATGCCGGGCCGGCGTCGGTCGCGAACGGCCACGTCTTCAACCTCGGGCACGGCATCAGCCAGCACACGCCACCCGAGCACGTCAGCGTGCTCGTCGACGCCGTCCGCGAGCTGTCCGGTCCCTATCACGCGCCCGCAGCGACGTGACGAAAGTCACGATCGCGCACCATCAGGTCCGATGACGGTGAGTGAGCACTCAGGGCTTGACTTATCCCCATGACTTTTATCTGTCATAAAAATCGCGAGCGGTGTTGCGCCGCATCATTACGAATTTGCGCAACGCTCGTAAGTTGTTGATTTCATTGAGGTCGCAAGCCTGCCGCGAAAGCGGGCAGGATGTTCCGAAGCCAGCCGCAGCAAGCGTTTCAGCGCGGGCGGGGGCGCGTTCTCCACAAAGTTACCCACAGGGGCAGTGGAGAATCTCAAAAGCGTCGAGGAATCATGAACTTACGGCCTGTAGTTGAAGCTGCGAGCAGACATCCGGATCGGTCTTCATGACGATGTGGGAAGGCATTGTCGGGGTGGCGGTCGAAGCACCTCGCCATGCCGGCCTGGAGGCCGCACTGAGCTACCGAAGTCAGCGCTCGCTGCCTGCCGGGACATTGGTGCGTGTGCCATTGGGTCGCAGAGAAGTCGCTGGCCTGGTTTGGGCCGGGGCGCCGAAAGAGCCTGGCGACAGCGAGATCAGGGAAATCACCGAGGTCTTCGACGCGCTGCCTCCGTTGCCGCCGGTCTGGTGCGAGCTGGTCGCCTTCGCCGCGTCGTACTACCAGCGCGGCCTCGGCGAGATCGCGCTGTCGGTCCTGCCGGCCGAGTTGCGCCGCCTCGGCAATGCCGCCATCGCCAACCGGCTGGGCCGCCTGGAGAAGCGCCTGCAGGCCGAGCCGGCGACCGATCCGGCAAAGCTACAAACGGCGCCCACGCTCGACCCCGCACAAGCCGAAGCAAGTGAGCGCATCGCCGTCGCCATGGCCGGCAACGAGCCCGGCACGGTGCTGCTGTATGGCACGACCGGAAGTGGCAAGACCGAGGTCTACCTGCGCGCTACCGCGGCGGCGCTAGCGGCCGGGAAGCAGGCACTCGTGCTCGTGCCCGAGATCAACCTCACGCCGCAACTCGTGGCGCGCTTTGCCGGACGATTCGCGGGCAAGCGCATCGTCGCCCTGCACAGCGGCCTGACGCCGGCCGAGCGGCTGCGCCACTGGTTGCTCGCGCACACCGGACGCGCCGACATCGTGCTCGGCACGCGGCTGGCCGTGTTCGCATCGTTGCCGCGACTCGGCCTGATCGTCGTCGACGAGGAGCACGACCCGTCGTACAAGCAGCAGGAAGGCGCGCGCTACTCGGCGCGCGACCTGGCGGTCTGGCGGGGTCGCAACGAACACGCCCTGGTCGTGCTCGGCTCGGCGACGCCTTCGCTCGAAAGCTGGTACCGCGCCGAGACCGGCCACTACCTGCGCCTGTCGCTGCCCGGCCGCATCGGCGGCGCGGCCTGGCCCGAAGTGCGGCTGGTCGACATGAACCTGCTGCCGCGCGGCCGCGGCGCGCCGGTGGCGCTGGCGCCGTCGCTGGTCGCGGCGATCGAGGCGCGCATCGCGCAAGGCGAGCAAAGCCTGGTCTTTCTCAATCGGCGCGGCTATGCGCCGGTGCTGCACTGCGCCGAATGCGGCTGGAAGAGCGCCTGCCCGCACTGCAGCGCCTGGCGCGTCTTCCACAAGCAGGACAGGACCTTGCGCTGCCACCATTGCGGCCTGGCCGAAGCGGTGCCGCGCGCCTGTCCCGAT
>JANXWR010000310.1 GCA_025351025.1 Burkholderiales bacterium
GGCCGAAGGGGAGTTCCCAAATGCCATTGGCTTTGACGACATGGCTGCGATCAAACGACATCCGCATCTTATCCAAATTGCGATTGCGAAGGGTCCGGAAATTCTGTTCGAGCGCGGAGCCGTCGCCATCATAATTGCCGAGAGCTTTGCTAAATGTATAGTTGGCTTGCAAGGTCCAGCTGGCAAGAACTCCTCACCTCTTTCGCAAGGCAGGGACGAGTCTTACGCGCCGAGAGTTGGTCATCACCTGTGGCGCCAGTGGGTACGTCGCGCTGTACGAGATTTCCGTTGGTACCGTATATGTCTTGGCCGTTCGGCATCAACTCGAAGACGACTACCACTGACGTCAGCCTCCAGCAGCATCTCTGACATCCCCCCACGCATAGGGGTCCGGCGGACACTTCGGACGCGACGAACCTTAAGCTTGCTTAAGGGCCGCCTTGAAGAGGGGGGAGGGCAAGATGGCACAAGTCGAATCGTGAGGAGGCGGCGCCTCTGCTGCCCGCGACATTCACTACGGCAGCTTGCCGGCTACGACCTGTTGTCAACAAGATCTGCGATCTACCGCATGCCTCGGGCCTGAGCACGTGGCGCACTCGAGGGCAGCCACCCGGGCGCGGCATCGAGCGGGTAGATCGGCCGGCGCACGCGTTTGAATTCGAACTGGCCGTAATCTGAGCTGGTGACGCCGCCGCTGTCGCATTCGACCATGCCGCAGCCGAGCGGGCCGAACGCTGGCCGGCAGTACATGCGCGACTTCAGCAGTAGGTGGTCGAACACCGCGGGGTCGACGCCGAGGCAGGTGAACACGCCGAGGTCGAGCGGCTCCATCGGCCGCTCGCTCACGACGAGCGTGCCACCGGCGTGGCGCAGGGCGACGCTGCGCCCCATTGCCCACGTCTCGCCGGTGTAGATGGGGCCGGTGATTCGAAAGCGGCCGTCGCCGATCGCCAGTACCTCGACCTCGAGCACGAACGGCGGACGCTGCGACCCCGGCAGGCCCAGCGCCATCTTGTTGCCGAGCGCGATCGCGATCCGGACGCCCACGCTGGCTTCGATGCAGCGCGCGACGGTCTCGGCATCGGCGTAGGGGCCGGCACCGATGCGGCCGAGCCCCTGGCGCAGGCATTCCTCGAGCAAGGTCGTGGTGTCGCAGCTGCCGCCCGACATGACGTTGTCGCCGTGGTCAAGCAGCAGCACCGGGCCGGCGCCTGCCGGCGCGGTCGCACGCAGGGCCTTGGCTTCGGCGACGCTCGCGGCCAGCGGCGCGCTTCGGTAGACGAAGCCGTCGCGGTCTTCCCAAAGCGTAAGCGCGAGTTCATCGGCAGCAGCCTGGGCTTCAGCGAGCGTGGCGCCGACGGTGACGACGCTCATGCCGGCCTCGGCAATGTCGGCGAGCGAGAAGCCGGCGAAGATGCTCGCCGCAGCCAGCCCATCGGCTTCGAGTTGTCTGGCGCGCTGCACGGCGCGCTGCATGGCCCCCGCTTCTGTCGCGCTGCGCAACGTGTGCGAGAGCAGCGGCGGCTGCGCCCAGGCGAGCGCCGGGCGCCGGCCGCCATCGAGCCAGGCCAGGGCCAAGCGCGCGACATGCGCACCGGTCTCGAACATGTCGATGTGCGGGTAGGTCTTGAAGCCGACGATCAGGTCGGCGTGGGCGACCATCGCCGGGCTGACGTTGCCGTGAAGGTCGAGGGCCACGGCGAGCGGCGTGTGCGGCGCAGTCGCGCGCACGCGCCGCAGCAGCTCGCCCTCGCCGTCGTCGAACGACTCCGTCGCCATCGCGCCGTGCAGGTCCAGCAGGATCAGGTCGGAGCCGCGACCAGCGGCATCGACGATGCTCTTTGCCAGGTCTTCGAAGGCGGCGTCATCGACGCGGCCGCTCGGGTTCGCGGTGGCGTTGCACGCCACCTCGAGCGCTGCGCCGCGCGATCCGGCGGCCTCGATGAAAGCACCGAGGCCCGTGCGCGTGCCGCGCCCCTGGGCGAGAGCCGCAGCACCGAAGGTCGGGCCGTCGGGGCCGAACGAGGCGAGCGGCGTCGGCACTGGCGAGAAGGTGTTGGTCTCGTGGTTCAGTCGCGCGGCGATGATCTTCATGGCGCGAACCATACCTCCTTGAGCGGACGTCAAATGGACGCCTCGAGTCCCCGATGCATGGTCGCGCAGCGGCAGCAGGCCGCCGCACAATTCGCTCAGCCCTTCGGTGCGCATACCCTCCAGCAGCGCGCATGAACCTCGCACCTTCGGCGGCTGCCGCGCGTCTCGGCTACGTCGCCGTCATCCTTTTCGTCGCCGCCGCCGCGCTGGCCTGGCTAGGCGGTGGCGACACACACGCGCTGGCGCTGCGGGCCCTCGTGGCCTACGCGGCGGTCGTCGCTTCGTTCATCGGTGCCATCCACCGGGGCCTCGGCTTCGCGCACGCCGAGCCCCGGGCGAGCCTGTCCCTGTGGGGCGTGGTGCCGTCGATCGTGGCGTGGGGGTCGCTCTTGGTCGCGCCGGCGCCGGCCTCACGGTCGATGCCGTTCTGCTGATGGCGTGCTATCTCGTCGACCGCGCGGTCTACCCGCAACACGGCGCCGAGCGATGGCTGCCGCTGCGGCGCCGCCTCACGGCGCTGGCCGCGGCAAGCTGCGCGCTCGGTGCCTGGGCCAACTAAAGGCGCCTGGTAAGGCGCCCTTCCCGAGGGCCTCGGTTTCCTGGCGCATGGTCATGCCAAGGGCGGCCGCCTGATCATTCCGCACAGGCGCTCCACGCCGGCGGCGCAGCGCAGCACCGTCGATTCCTCGAAGGGCCGGCCTGCGATCTGCAGGCCGATAGGCATGCCGTCGTCGTCGAAGCCGCAGGGTACCGAGATCGCCGGCAGGCCGGTCAGGTTGAACGGATAGGTCAGGCGCCAGGACGCTGCCAGCACGCTCTCGTCGGTGCCGTTGATCGACGCCTTGTCGCAGCCGCGCTTCCAGGCCGTTACCGGCTCGGTGGGCGTGATGATCACGTCGACGTGGTCGAAGATGCGTCGGAATTCGCCCGCCATCACCGAGCGCACCTGTTCGGCCTTCAGGTAGTCCACCGCAGAGACCAGCCGCCCCATTTCCACGAGGGCACGCACGTCGGGCTGGTACTCGGCCGAGTGGCCTTCGGCAATCCAGCGGTCGTGGTACGCGCCCGACGACGCGAGCTCGATGGCATAGATCGCCGCCAGGCCGTACGCCAGGATCGGCATCGAGAAGTGCCTGACCGAAGCGCCGTCGCTTTGCAGCTCGGCCAGACGGCCCTCGACGCATCGCTGCACGGCCGGCGCATTGCGTTCCATGAAGTGGTTGTCGATAACGCCGATGCGCAGGCCGCGCACGCCGCAACGCAGGTCGCGGGTGTGGTCGGGCACCGGCCGGTCCTGACATGCCGGGTCGCGCGCGTCGTAGCCGGCGAGCACGTTCATGACCAGCGCCGCGTCTTCGACCGTGCGCGTCAATGGGCCCGGGTGGTCGAGCGACCAGCTGTGCGGCACGATGCCGAAGCGGCTGACGCGGCCGAACGTCGGTTTCAGGCCGACCACGCCGCAGAAGCTGGCCGGGATGCGAATCGAGCCGCCGGTGTCCGAACCCATGCCCAGGGGCACGAAGCCGGCCGCCACTGCCGCGCCCGAGCCGCCGCTGGAGCCGCCCGGGATGCGTTCGACGTCCCAAGGGTTCGCGACCGGCGGGGTCGTGGTGCCCCAAGCGAACTCGTGCGTCCAGGTCTTGCCCAGCAGCACGGCGCCGGCGGCGCGCAGGCGCTCGGCGCAGGCCGAGTCCTCCTCGGCGAATTCGATCGCCGTGGCGCGGGTGCCCGCCGTAGTGGGCATGCCTCGGGTCTGATAGTTGTCCTTCAGCGCGACCGGAATGCCCTCCAGCGGTCGGACTGCGGCGCCGCGGCGGCGCCTGCGGTCAGCAGCGCGGGCCTGGGTCAGCGCGTCGTCGGCGACGTGGATGAAGCTCTGGATCGATGGGTCGTGCGTGGCAATGCGGTCGAGCAGGTGCTGCGTCAGTTCCAGGCTGTTGAAGTCACCCGTGTCGAGCCCGCGCTTCAGTTGCGCGAGCGTGGCCCAGTGCAAGGCGTCGGTCGTCACCGCCGCGACCGGTAGGGAGCGGTCGGTTCGTAGATCACGGCCGGATGCACGTCTCGCAGGTCCAGTGTGCGTAGTCGGGCAATCTCGTCAAGGATCGGCGCGTAGGCGGTCAGCACGGCCTGCAGCCGCTCGCTGTCCAGGGGCGTGCCGGACAGCTGCGCCAGCAAGGTGTGGGCGGCCTGTTCCGAGCGCGTGGCGGTGGGCATGATGAGCGTTTCCTCGAAGCGGGCGCCAACCCTAAGCAAAGACAAGACCATGCGTCCGCCTCGCCGGCGTGCGACTTGCAAGCGGATTGCCAGCACCCGCGGACTCTGGCGCCGGCACCTCATGATGGTGCATCGATGCAGACGTTGGTGCCAGGATGAACAAGACCGTGCAACCGGCTTGCATGATAATCAACCCGGTTGAATATGAAGAAAGCCAGCCAGAACACCCGGTCCACCGGAAGGGAAGCCACGCCGGCGCGCCGGGCGGCGGCCAAGGCGCGTGGTCCCGTGGTCGCGCCACCGGTAGCCATCGGGCCACGCTTGCGACACGCGCGGCTCGTCAAGGGGCTGCTGATCAAGGATCTGGCGGCGCGCGTCGGCGTGTCGATCAGCCTGATCTCGAAGTACGAGAACGACCGGGCGCTGCCACCCTTGACGGTGCTGCACAGCCTGGTGACGGCACTCGACACCAACATCGGCGCGCTGTTCGAAGCCAACTGGACCGGCGTCGACTACGTGGCCCGTGCCGGCTCCCGGCCCTTGCTGGCCGCAGCGGGAATCGGCGAATCGGCAGGCGTCCTGCTCGAGCGCTTGGTGCCGAACGGCCGTGGTCACCTGCTGCAGGGAAACATCCACATCGTCGCCCCCGGTGGCGGCAACATGGGCCCGATGCTCCACGAGGGCGACGAGGTGGGGTATGTGCTCGAGGGCGCGCTGGTGCTCGGCATTGGCGACACGACGCACGAGCTGCAGGCCGGCGACTCGTTCTCGTTCCCGTCGAACGTCGCGCACACCTACCGCAACCCGGGCCCGCACGTGACGCGCGTGCTCTGGGTCAACACGCCGCCGACGTTCTAGAGGCGGGCCGCCTGGCATATGACTTGCGAACTGATTTCGTCCCGTTCAACTCAGGTGAAGGAATGAGCGCTGCCGCCAATCGCCCTGCCGTGGCTCCGGTTCGCGTGGCCTGCTGCCAGATGGCGCCCGAGATCGGGAGCAAGGCGGAGAACCTCGCGCGCAGCGCCGACTTCATCGAACGCGCCGCTGCCGGCGGCGCAAACGTCATCGTGCTGCCGGAGCTCTGCAGTTCGGGCTATGTCTTCGAGAGCCGCGCCGAAGCGCTGGCGCTGGCCGACGGCTATGACGATGGCGACAGCACCACGCGCTGGGCGGCGCTGGCGCAGGGGCTTGGGGTGTACGTCGTCGCAGGCTTCGCCGAACGCGCCGGCGTCCGGCTGTTCAACGCCGCCGCGGTGCTCGGCCCCCGCGGACGCGTCGGCCTGTTCCGAAAGGTCCATCTGTGGGGGGACGAGAACCTGTTCTTCAGCCCCGGCGACCTCGGCTTCCCGGTCTTCGCCACCGAACACGGCACGCTGGGCGTGGGCATTTGCTACGACGGCTGGTTTCCCGAGTTCTACCGCGCGGTGGCGCTGAAAGGCGCCGAGCTCGTGTGCGTGCCGACCAACTGGGTGCCCATTCCCGGCCAGGATCCGCAGCGCGAGGCCATGGCCAACATCCTGACCATGGCTGCGGCGCATACCAACTCGATCTGCATCGCCGCGGCTGACCGCGTCGGCACCGAGCGCGGTCAGCACTTCATCGGCCAGAGCCTGATCGTGAGCCACACGGGCTGGCCGGTCGCCGGTCCGGCATCGGCGAGCGACGAGCAGATCCTCTACGCCGACCTGGATCTCGCAGAGGCCCGGCGCGCACGCCGCTGGAACGATTTCAACCAGGTTCTCCGGGATCGCCGCCCGGACGCCTATGCATGACGGCGCAGGGTTTCCTTTTCTTTGACAATCCAGCGGAGGTTTTCATGAACACAAGCAAGTGGACGCGGCGGGCAGTGGCCGCAGCAGCGGGTTTCGCGGCATTGCAGGCGCTCGCCGCCGACCCGATCAAGATCGGCGTGCCGGTCGGCCTCAGCGGCGCCAACAGCGTCGTCGCGCCGTCCGTGGTGCAGGCAGCCGAACTCGCCGTCGAAGAGATCAACGCCAAGGGCGGCGTACTCGGCCGCATGCTCGAGCTCGAAGTCGCCGACGACGCCAGCGGTGCCGCCGGAGCGCAGAAGGCCTTCGACTCGCTGATCTTTCAGAAGAAGGTCAACGTGCTGATCTCGATGGAAACCAGCGCCGCGCGTAATGCCGGCCTGCCCATCGTCACACGCGGCAAGACGCCCTATATCTACACCTCGTTCTACGAGGGCCGCTCCTGCAACAAGTACATGTATGTCAACGCCTGGGTGCCCGACCAGCAGGTCGCGCCCATCGTCGACTACTTCATGAAGACCAACAAGGCGAAGAACTTTTTCCTGGTCGGCAGCGACTATGCGTTCGGCCGCGGCATGCTGGAGTTCACGAAGACCTACATCGGCAAGAAGGGCGGCAAGGTCGTCGGCGAGGAATACCTGCCGATGGACGGCTCCGACTGGACGGCGGTGATCAACAAGCTGAAGACCGCCAAGCCCGACGCGATCATCACGTCCACGGCCGGCGGCGCGCCGAACGTCACGCTGACCAAGCAGCTGCGCGCGGCGGGCATCACGCTGCCTTACGGCAACCTCGCGGTCGACGAAGGCACGGCCAAGGACATGGGCGCCGACGCCGAAGGAATCGTCATCTCGGGTTCCTACCTAACAAACATCGACAGCCCGAAGAACAAGGCGTTCATGGCCGCGATGCAGAAGAAGTTCGGCGACAAGCTGAAGACTCCGAATGACCTCTCGGTGCCGCAGTACGAAGCGGTCTATCTGTACAAGGCTGCCGTCGAGAAAGCCGGCTCGACCGACGCCGAAAAGGTGGTGGCGGCGCTCGCTACCGTGAAGACCGAGGGCCCGCGCGGCACGATTCAGATGAACAAGCAGCGTCACGCGCCGCTGACGATGTATCTGGGCCAGGTGCAGAAAGACGGCAGCATCAAGCTGCTCGAAAGCTTCAAGGATGTGGATCCGGGCGCGCAGTGCCCGAACCTGAAGTGAGCCTCACGCACCCCTGAGGTCCGGACCCGGAGCGGCCCGTCACGGCCGCTCCGCGCCAGTTTCCTTCCCGAGCCCCGCATGTCGCTGCTGCTGGACATCCTGAGCACCGCGGCGATCCTGTTCATCGTGTCGTGCGGTCTGCTGCTGATCTTCGGCGTCATGAAGATCATCAATTTCGCGCACGGCGGGTTCCTCACGCTGGGCGGCTACGCGCCGCTGCTCGTCACCCACTGGGGCTGGAGCCCGTGGGCCGGTGGCCCCGTCGCCTTCGCGATCGGCATCGCCTGTGGCGCGCTCGTCGAGCGCTTCATCGTGCGGCCGCTGCACACGCGGCCGCTGGACGCCATCCTCGCGACATGGGGTCTGGGCATCGTGATCGGGCAGCTCATCACGCTGGCCTTCGGTCGCGGCGTGCAGTTCGCGGAGAGCCCGCTGTCGGGCACGGTACAGCTTCTCGGCACCGAGTACTCGGTCTATCGGCTGGCGCTCATCGGCCTGGCGCTGGCGGTGGCGGCGGGCATTGCCGGCGTGCTGAACGGCACGCGCCTCGGGCTGATCACGCGTGCCGTGACGATGAACGAGACACTGGCGCGCGGCCTGGGAGTCAACAGCGAGCGGGTGCGCCTGTCCACCTTCGCTTTCGGCGCCGGCCTGGCTTGCCTGGCCGGCGCACTGATCACGCCGCTGTCGAGCGTCGACCCGAACATGGGCGTGCCCTGGCTGACCAACGCCTTCATGCTGGCGATGATCTCGGGCACCTCGCTGTTGAGCCTTGCGGCGGCCTGCCTGCTGCTGGGCGGCGCCCAGGTGTTGGTCAGCGTTTTCGGCAGCCCGGTGCTGGGCGCGCTGACGATCGTCGTGCTGGGTGCGCTGGTGCTGCGCATCCGGCCCGGCGGCTTCGCCCGTGGCTGACGCGATGGTGAGGCGGCCGAACCGGCAGTACGCCGCGCTGCTCGCGGCGGCCATCGCGCTGCTGGTGGCGGCGCCCTGGCTCTTGCCGCAGTTCGCGCAGAACACGCTGGTGCGCTCCTGCCTCTACGCGGTGGTGGCGATCACGGTCGACCTGCTCTGGGGCTACGCCGGCATCCTCACCTTCGGCCAGGCCACCTTCTTCGGCATCGGCGCCTACTCGGCCGGACTGGTGTTCACGCACGCCGGCTTCTCGGCCGGCACGGCCTTGCTGGCGCTGCTGGGCGGCATGGCGGCCAGCATGGCGGTGGCGGCGCTGGTCGGCTGGCTGTCATTTTACCCGGGTGCGACGCCGTTGTACGCGTCGGTGGTGTCGCTGGTGCTGCCCATCGTCGCGACGCAGATCATCTTCTCCGGCGGCAACTTCACCGGGTCGAGCAGCGGCCTGTCCGGCTTCGAGAGCATCGACATCGAGACCTCCACCTGGCTCTGGCTGAGCGGTGGACTGCTGCTGCTGACGACGCTGGCGGCGCTGCGCTTCGTGCGCAGCGACGTCGGCCGCCTGATCGGCGCCGTGCGCGAGAACGAGGCCCGTTGCGACTATCTGGGGCTGAACACGTCGCGACTGAAAACGCTGCTGCTGGTCGGCCTTTCGGGCGTGTGCGCGCTGGCGGGCTTCCTGTATGCCGCGTACGGCATGGTCGTCGCGCCGGAGATGGCCGGCTTCCAGTTCGGCACCGAGCTCGTGATCTGGGTCGCCCTGGGCGGCCGCGGCACGGTGCTCGGGCCGGTCTTCGGCACGCTCTTCATCGATCTCGGTTCGGCCTACCTCAGCGGCGACCTGCCTTTCGTCTGGAAGCTGGTGCTCGGGGTGGCCTTCGTGTTCGTCATCGTCGTCATGCCCAAGGGGTTGCTGCCGGCGCTGGTGGGTCGGTTGCGGCGCGGGCGCGACGCGCCAACCGCCCCTGCCGGGCAACTGGTCGGCGCCGAGCCGCAGCCGCTGGTCGGGCTGGCCTCGCGCGGCCAACTCGCACTGCACGTTCATGCGGTGGCCAAGCACTTCGGCAGCCTGGCGGTGCTGCGCAACGTCAGCTTCGACGCCCATCACGGCGAACTGCTGTCGCTCGTGGGCCCCAACGGCGCCGGCAAGACGACGCTGATGAGATGCATCAGCGACGGCCGCGAGCGTTCGTCGGGCACGATCACGCTGAACGACCACGACATCGGTCGCCTGCCGCCGTTCGAGTGCGTGCGACTCGGCATCGGGCGCAAGTTCCAGACCGCCAACGTCTTCGACGGCCTGACGGTGCTGGACGCGCTCGCGGTCGCGCGCACGCGGCTCGACCGGCCACGGCTGTGGCAGCGCAGCGACCGCGTGGCGCTGCCGGCAGCGGCCATGGCCATCGTCCAGACCACCGGGCTCGACCGCCTGCTGGCCACGCCCTGCCGCGTGCTGTCGCACGGCCAGAAGCAGGCCCTGGAGCTCGCGATGGTGCTGGCGCTCGAGCCGAACATCCTGCTGCTCGACGAGCCCACCGCGGGCCTGAGCAAACCCGAGCGCACGCAGATCGGTGACACGCTGGTGCGGCTGGCCGCCGAGCACCAGATGTGCGTGGTGCTGATCGAGCACGACCTCGACTTCGTCTGCGAGATCAGCTCGCGGGTCATCGTGCTGCACCAGGGCGAGATCGTGCTGGATGGCTCGGTCGACGAGGTCGTTCACTCGACGCTCGTCCGCGACATCTATGCCGGCGCGGCCGCCCTGCCGCATGCGGCCGAAAGCCCGGCATGACCGTGCTCGCGCTCGATGCCCTGCGCTGCGGCTACGGCGAGGCCACGGTGATCCGCGGAGTCACGCTGGCCATCGGGCGCGGCGAGGCGCTGGCGCTGCTGGGCAAGAACGGCATGGGCAAGTCGACCCTGCTGAAGGGCATCATGGGTTTCCTGCCGCGCCAAGGCGGCACGGTCGCCGTCGACGGCCAGGTTCTTTGCGCAGGTGAGCCGCACCGGCTGGCCGAGCGCGGCATCGCCTACGCGCCGCAGGAGCAGGCGGTGTTCCAGGACCTGAGCATCGAGGAGAACCTGCGCGTCGCGGTGCCCGACCGCCAGCGCCTGCGCGACGGCATCGAGCGCATCGCCGGCTACTTCCCGTTCATCGCCCAGCGACTGCGGCAGAAGGCCGGCACGCTCTCGGGCGGCGAGCAGAAGATGCTGATCCTGGGCCGCGCGCTGATGGCCAGGCCGCGCCTGCTGCTGCTCGACGAGATCACCGAGGGACTGCAGCCGTCGGTGATCGAGCGCATCTCCGGCGTGCTCCAGGCCGAGCGCCGCACAGCTCAGATCGCGATGCTCATCGTCGAGCAGAACGTGGCGTTCGCGCTGAAGACGGCCGACCGCTACGCCGTGCTCGAGCGCGGCGAACTCGGCGAACAGGGCCGCACCGACGAGCCCGGAGCGCAGGCGCGCATCATCGACCGGCTGGGCGTCTGAGCATTCTGGAACTGAACACCTTCTCCATCGTTGCGCGCTGCGAGCGCAGCGGTGAGCTCGGCGTGGCCGTCGCCAGTGCAGTGCCGGCCGTCGGCTCGATGTGCCCCTACCTCGTGGCGGGTGTCGGCGCGGTGTCGACGCAGTCATGGGTGAACCCGTACCTGGCGCTCGGCGTCCTGGAGTCGCTTCGCGGCGGCATCGGCGCACAGCAGGCGCTGGACGCTGTGCTGGCGGCCGACACCGACGCCGCGTTGCGCCAGATCGGCGTCATCGGCCGCGCCGGGCCGGGTGTGGCGTGGACCGGCACGGGCTGCACGGCGTGGCAGGGGCAGATCGTCGGCGCCGACTTCGCGATCCAGGGCAACATGCTCGCCGGCGAGGCCACGCTGCAGGCGATGCACGCGGCCTGGCAGCACGACCCGGCGGCCGACCTGGCCGAACGGCTGATGGCCGCGCTCGAGGCCGGCGACGCAGCCGGTGGCGACTTCCGCGGCAAGCAGTCGGCAGCGCTGAAGATCGTCGGCGAGGAAGCCTATGCCAGCGTCGACCTGCGTGTCGACGAACACGCCGAACCGGTGACCGAGTTGCGCCGCGTCCTCGGTGTCGCGCGCTTGCAGCTGCTGCCGTTCGTGCGCGGCATGCCGCGCCGGCAGAGCGTGCCGCGTTCGCTCCCCGAGGAGGTCACCCGGATGCTGCTTCGGCCGCCTTCGCAGCGATGAAGGGGCAGCATGTTCCCGCTCGACCCCGTCGCCTCTCGCGGCACCCATCGCATACGCTCACGGCGTGGCAGGCGGCGGCGCTGCTGGCGCGCCGCGAGCTGAGCGCCGAAGACCTGACGCGCGCCTGTCTGGACCGCACGGCCGAATGCGACGGCGAGGTGCGCGCCTTCGCCCATCTGGATCCCGACGCGGCGCTGGCCCAGGCGCGGGCGCTCGACGCGGGCGCCGTGCGCGGGCCCCTGCACGGCCTGCCGCTCGGCGTGAAGGACCTGTTCGATACCTTCGACCTGCCGACAGCCTACGGCTCGCCCCTCTACGCCGGCCATCGGCCCGCCGCCGACGCCGCCGCCGTTGCGCTGTGCCGCGAAGCCGGCGCCGTGGTGATGGGCAAGACGGTGACGACCGAGTTCGCCTACTTCCACCCCGGGCCGACGCGCAATCCCCGCCATCTTGCTCACACGCCCGGTGGGTCGTCGAGCGGGTCGGCTGCTGCCGTGGCCGACTGCATGCTGCCGTTGGCGCTGGGAACGCAGACGGCCGGCTCGATCATCCGGCCGGCGGCGTACTGCGGCGTCGTCGGCTACAAGCCGACCACGGGTCGGGTGCCACGCGCGGGCGTGAAGAGTCTGTCCGACACGCTGGACGCCGTCGGCGGCTTTGGCCGCTGCGTGCTCGACGTGGCACTGCTGGGCGCCGTGCTGACCGGCGACTGCTGGCGTTGCCCGACGTCGATGCGCCGCGCATCGGCATGTGCCGCACACCGGCATGGCCCCAGGCCGATGCCGACACCCGAGCGGCGTGGGAGCAGGCGGTAAAGGTGCTGGCGGCAGGCAGCGCTGCATTGGCCGACGTCGATCTGCCGCAGGCGCTGCCCGACCTGGTGTCGCTCCAGAAGGACGTCATGTCTTTCGAGATGGCACGTGCCTTGAGCCACGAGCGGGTCCGCCACCCGGACCGCCTGAGCGAAGCGCTGCGCCTGTTGTTCCGGGAAGGTGCCGTCATTACCGGCGAAGCCCACGCTGCGCATCTGGCGGCCGCGACGGCCGCGGCGCGCTCCGTCGACGCCTTGTTTGCGAGCTTCGACGTGTTGATCGCGCCAAGCGCCACGGGCGAGGCCCCGGCAGGCACCGATGCGACGGGCGACCCGGTGTTCTGCCGCGGTTGGACCCTGCTCGGACTGCCGTGCGTGCACCTGCCATTTGCGCAGGGACGCCATGGCCTGCCGATCGGCCTGCAATGCATTGGCTGCGCCGGGGACGACCACCGCCTTCTGGCCGCTGCGAACTGGATCTTCGAACGCCTGACGCGCTAGGACGTCCGCGCGGTCAGCCGCCTCTCGCCCTGCGATCGATTTGATTCAAAGAGCTCCTCGTCAACCTGCCAAGCCCCGGTCCTTCCGTATCTCGAGCCGCGGCATCGAAGGTGTGGCCACCCGGATGGTCGGCCGCGACGCCGAACTCGACCTGCGGGGCGCCTTTATGCGACTGTTCCATCATCGCCATCTGCAGCAGGGCTATCTGCACAACATCGACCTTGGCGCGGATGCTGGCCTTGATCTTCTCGACCCGGTCGATCAACGCACCAAGGGGCTGGGTCTTGTCCAGCGCCGCGCGTTTGCCCGGGCGCATTGCGACGTGCCAGCTCACATCAGCTCGTGCGTCGGCTCGC
>JANXWR010000313.1 GCA_025351025.1 Burkholderiales bacterium
GCGAGCCGACGCACGAGCTGATGTGAGCTGGCACGTCGCAATGCGCCCGGGCAAACGCGCGGCGCTGGACAAGACCCAGCCCCTTGGTGCGTTGATCGACCGGGTCGAGAAGATCAAGGCCAGCATCCGCGCCAAGGTCGAGCATCCGTTTCGGGTGATCAAGCGCCAGTTTGGCTTTGTCAAAGTGCGCTACCGCGGCCTGGCCAAGAACGCCGCACAGATCAAGACATTGTTTGCGCTGAGCAACCTGTGGATGGCGCGCAAAAAGCTCGCCGTACTGGATGGACAAATCCGTCTGCAAACGGTCGGTGCACCATGAAAGTAGACAAAAGCCGCCTTCGACAGTACCAATCGGCACTGATTCTTGGTGTACGGGCTCGATTTGCATCACCTCATTTGAATTTAGTGGTCGCGGCGAACTATCACTGCTGGTTGTGAGTTGAGCAGACGTTCCCTAGCCGCTCCAGCGCGAGGGCATCTACCGCGCCACCGACTGTGAAACTGAGCGGTTGTCCTGCAGATCTGGGTTTGAACCGGCGTTGCGACCGGCCGCCCGGGTAATCGCCAGCGGCGCGGCCGTCGCGTTCGAGTTAGCCTGCGGCGCGCGGCCCTTTGTCCGCCGTGCTGACCTTGCTCGATGACCGATTCCTCCTGAAGGCGAGTTGCGATGACGACACCGACCCCGCATCCCTTCGCCCCGCTCGCACTTCGCTGCGCGGCCCTGGCGCTGGCCGCGGCACCGCTCTTCGCCGCGCCGGCCGCGGCGGCGGCCGACAAGGTGAAGATCGGCTTCGTCAGCACCTTGTCGGGCCCCTCGGCGGCGATCGGCGTGGACATCCGCGACGGCTTCATGCTTGCCGTCAAGCTGAACGGCGGCAAGCTCGGCGGCCTGCCGGCCGACGTCACCATCAGCGACGACCAGTTCAAGCCGGAAGTCGCCAAGCAGCTGTTCGAGAAGGACATCAAGCGCGACAAGGTCGACTTCATGACCGGCGTCGTGTTCTCGAACATCATGCTGGCGGCCCTGCCGGAGGCGCTCGATGCCAACACCTTCTACATCAGCCCGAACGCGGCGCCATCGTCGATTGCCGGCAAGGAGTGCAACCCGCTCTTCTTTGCGGTGGCCTGGCCGAACGACGCTTACCACGAGGCGGCGGGGCAGTACGCGACGCAGCGCGGCCTGAAGAGCGCCTACATCATCGCCCCCAACTACCAGGCCGGCAAGGATTCGCTGACCGGCTTCAAGCGCTACTACAAGGGGACCATCGCCGGTGAGACCTATACCAAGCTCGGCCAGCTCGACTACGCGGCAGAGCTGGCCGAGATCCGCGCCGCCAAGCCCGAGGTGCTGTACGCGTTCCTGCCGGGCGGCATGGGCATCAACTTCATCAAGCAGTTCGTCGGCGCCGGCCTCGGCAAGGACATCACCCTGGTGCTGCCGGGCTTCGGCGCCGACCAGGACGTCATCGATCCGGTCGGCCACGCGATGTCGGGCATCTTCAACACGGCCCACTGGGCGCCCGATTTCACCAACCCTGCGAACCAGACATTCGTCGCCGAATTCCGCAAGACCTACAACCGCACGCCGTCGGTGTTCGCGGCGCAGGGCTACGACTCGGCACTGCTGATCGGTGCCGCCGTACGCGACGTAAAGGGCAACCTGGCCGACCACGACGCCGTGCACAAGGCGCTGAAAGCAGCGCGTTTCGATTCGGTGCGCGGCCCGTTCCGCTTCAACAACAACCAGTACCCGATCCAGAACTACTACCTGCGCAGTATCGGCAGCGACGGCAAGGGCGGCCTCGTCAACAAGTCTTTCAGCGAGCCGATCCTGAAGGACCGGGGCGACGAGTACGCCAAGGACTGCAAGATGAAGTCCTGAGGTCGCCGGCCGAGCGTCGATCGTTCACTTGACGCGGGTGAGCATCCGGGCGCGGCCGCTCATCATGCGGGTGCCGTGGTCGTAGAAGCTGGTGATCAGGCTCATGGCCCGCGCCGCCTCGCGAAGCTGCAGGTCGAAGTCGCGAATCTCGGCCGAGGGTGCCATGAGGAGCTCCTGGCGCGCGGCGACGAAGTCCCCGGTGAGCTTCCTGCCTTCGGCACTGGCCTGGTAGCGACTCTCGCGGTTGGTCGAGCCGGCCGCCTTCTCCACCAGCCCGGAGTTGATGAGCTTGCGCAGGCTGTACTGGATGTTGGCGATGTCGTCGCGGTTGGCGAAGCGCGACAGCTCGATCACGCCGCGCGGCACGGCGCTCGCCATGAGCTGCTGCAGGATCACGTTGTCGTGCCCGGATAGCTTGTGCCGGCGCGCCTGGTCGCCGAGCAGCAGGCCGGCGAAGCGGTAGAACGCCTCGCCGGCGCAGATCAGCGCCTGCTCGAAATCGGTCACCGCCTGCTCGTGCGGCGAGGCGCCCAGATGCGCGGGCACCCTGGGTGCGGTTCGCGCAGCGACGGGTCGTCGCTTGACGCGTCCTTCGGCCTGTTTCATGGAGATGGATTCCTGCCTTGACGGCACAAGGTTACCGCATAAGATACGGCGCAAGTTCAATCATTCCACACGCCATGCCCGCGACCGACGCGGTACCGCGCCCGCGGGGGAGAACGCATCCCCGCCCGCCCACGCCGCTCGACGCGGCCTATGTGACGCGGCGCGCCAAGGAGCTGGGTGCCGACCTTGTCGGCATCGCCAGCGCCGACATGCTCAACGCTTTCCCGCCCGACCCGCGCTGGCCGCAGACGCCGGAGCGCATCCTGCCGACCTGCCGTAGCGTGATCGTGATCGCGCAGCGCATTCCGGCCGGCGCCTTCCGCTGCAAGAGCAACACGCCAGTGCAATACATCGACATGCTGGTGCTGCGTAAGATGGACAAGGTCGCCTACCGCATTGCCGAGGATCTGGAGGCCGTCGGCCATCCGACCCTGGTCTCGGCGTCGCAGGAAACCGAGTGGGCCTACAAGCGGGCAAGCTATGGGCGGCTCTCGACGCGCCATCTCGGCGTCGAGGCCGGCCTCGGCACGCTCGGCCTCGAGGTGAACATCCTGACGCCGGAGTTCGGGCCGCGTGTCTATCTCACCGGCATCCTCAGCGAGCTCCAGCTGGAGGCCGATGCACGCGTCACCGAGCAGGTCTGCATCGGCGAGTCGTGCAGCCGCTGCCTGCATTCCTGCCCGGCCGACGCAGTGCTGCACTTCGGCATCGACAAGCGCGCCTGCGCCACCGAGGCGCAGGCGTTCGGCTTCGGCACCATGCTCGGCATGTTCGACGGCCTGATCGACGGCAAGGCCGAGGTGGCGGCGCTGTTTCGCTCGCGCGAGTTCTTCGGCTTCTGGCAGGGTCTGTTGCGCGTCGTCGGCTCGTTCGGCGATTGCCCGCGCTGCCTGGCGGTGTGCCCGGTCGGCAACGACTACCACGCCCATCTCGCCGAGGTGCAGAAGGTGATCCCCGAGAAGACGCCGGCGCGGGTCGCGCTCGGCAAGCAGTACAAGGCGGCACGCACGACGTACGACGCCGGCGAAGGGCCGGAGATCGCCGGGCTGAACGACTGGAACCGGCGCTGGGTGGGAGTCGATGGCTATCAAGGCATCGTCGCCCGGCAGATGCAGGAGTTCAAGCGCCAGCAGAAGGAGCGATCCGAGCCGGTGCGGGGCGCGCCATGAGCCTGATGTTCAAGACGGCGCTGACGGCGGCAGAGGTCAAGGCGAAGGCAATCGAGCTCGGCGCCGATCTGGTCGGCATCGCCGACGGCAAGGTGCTCGACGCGCATCCGCCATACCCCGCCGATCCGCGCCGCCCGTCCGACATCACCGAGCACGACGCCGGGCGCGTGATCGTGCTGGCGAAGAAGCTGAACAGCGGCGTCGCCCGCATCCTTGCCTGGAACGACCGCCACAAGTACTACAACGACGAGCTGGCGCTGACGATGCTGGAGGAGAGCTCGCTCGAGCTCGTCTACTGGCTCGAGGACCAGGGCTATCCGGCGATCATCGTGCCGCCCACGCATGTCGACCCCTGGCGCTACGACGACGACCCGGCGCAGCACATGACGACGCTGCTGTCGCTGCCGCACGCGGCCGTGGAAGCCGGCCTCGGCACGCTCGGCCTGAACCTGCAGTTGCTGACGCCGCAGTACGGCCCGCGCGTCGTGCTGACCGCCGTCCTGTGCACGGTCGAGGTCGAGTGCGATACGCGGATGAAGGAGGCGCTCTGCCTCGGCCCCGAGTGCGGTCGCTGCCTGAAGACCTGCCCGCCGGATGCCGTCAAGGCGTGGGATCGCGACTGGCCGGCCTGCGACACGCACCGCTCGCCGTACGGCTTCGCCAAGCTCGCGGGCCACATCGAGAGCCTGATCGGCGCGGCGACGGCCGAACAGCGGCGCGAGCTGCTGCGCTCCGAGACCACGTTCAACCTGTGGCAGAGCATCCTGCGCGGCGCCGGCGCGATCACCGGCTGCCGGCGTTGCGCCGATGTCTGCCCGATCGGCGCCGACTACGAGGCCATGCTGAAAGACGCCGTCGACGCGATCCCCGAGAACACGCCAGCGAAGGAATCGCGTCTGGCGGCGATGGTCGGCGACGCGGGCGCAGGCAGCGCCGGCTACGACGCCCAGAGCCGCTGGATCGGCGAGCTGAAGTTCTACCCGCGCGTCGCTGCCGGGGACTGACGATGCCGCTTGCACTTCCCGCCTCGCGTGCCGAGATCGCGGCGATCCAGAGCCGGCGCAAGGTCGTGGCGGTCGAGCAGGCGCGGCGCGCGCCGTTCTATCGCGGCAAGCTCGACCACGTCGACATCGGCAAGCTCGACGACCCGGACGAATGGCGCAAGCTCCCCATCCTCGATAAGGAAGCGCTCCGGGGCCTCTCGGACAGCGAGTTCTACGAGAGCTTCTGCCTGCGCCCCGCCGAGGGCATCGCCGAATACTGGCGCTCCGGCGGCGCCACCGGCAAGCCGCTCTTCTACCCGCGCAGCTTCACCGATATCCGCTACGCGCTGCATTCGTTCGCACGCACCTTCGCCTGCGTCGGCGTGCGGCCCGGCGAGCACGCCCACAACTCCTTTCCGTTGGGCATTCACCCGGCCGGCCAGGTCTTCGCGCGCAGCGCCACCGAGGCCGGCGTGGCCATGAACTGGGCCGGCGCGGGCACAAACACGCCGTCGCAGCTGCAGCTCGAACTGATCGGCCGGCTCCAGCCCACCGTCTGGATGGGCATGTCAAGCTACGGCCTGCATCTGGCCAACCTCGCCGACCTGCACGGCATCGACCTGGCAGCGGGCAGCGTCCGCGCCGTGCTCTGCTCGGCCGAGCCGCTTTCCGATGCCAAGCGCGTCAAGCTCGAGCGCGCCTGGGGGGCGCGGGTGCGCGACACCTTCGGCATGACCGAGGCGGGCATGATGGGCGCCGAAGACGAGGCCGGGCCCGGGCGCGGCTTTCGTATCTGGAGCGACATGTACTTCGTCGAGGTGGTCGACCCCGACACGCACGAGCCGATCGCCGACGGCGAGGTCGGCGCCCTCGTCGTGACCCCGCTCTGGACGAACAACGTCACGCCCTTCGTGCGCTGGCTGTCCGGCGACCTGGTGACGCTGGTCGAGGGGGTCGATGGCGGCGCCGGGCCGTTCTCGGTGTTCCCGCTCGCTCGCCACGCGCATCGCACCAGCGGCTTCTTCAAGGTGCGCGGTGTCAACATCGGTCACGCCGAGTTCGAGGATTTCATGTTCTCCCTGCCGGCAATCAACGACTTCAAGTGCGAGCTGGTGAGCCTGGGCGAGCTCGACGCCATGCGCGTCTCGATCGAGCTGGCGCGCGGGGCTGGCGCCGTGAGCGCGATCGGCGAGCTCGGCCTAGCGATCAAGCGCCAGTTCGAGCTCACGGCCGAGGTGGTGCTGCTCGAGGCGGGCACGCTGGCACGCGAATTCGAGGCCAGTGTCAAGGCGCCGCGGTTCGCCGATCGGCGGCAGTGACGACGGCCGCAGACCACGGAGGCAGATCGATGGCGTTGATTCTTTACGAGCTGAGCGGCCTCGAAGACCGCCGCTACAGCCAGTTCTCCTGGCGCACGCGGCTCGCGCTCGCGCACAAGCGACTGACGGCGGAGTACCGTCCCGTGCGGATCTCCGACAAGGCGGCGATCGCCTTCAGCGGCCAGCTCAACGTGCCGATCCTTGTCGACGGCGAGACCACGGTCGTCGACTCCTGGCGCATCGCCGAGTACCTCGAAGACAACTTCACGGAGGCGCCTTCGCTGTTCGGTGGTGCCGTCGGCATGGGCCTGGCGAGGTTCGTCAACGGCTGGGTCGACCGCCAGGTCGTCCCCGGCGCGGTGCCGCTCATCGTCTGCGACGTCGTCGATTGCCTCGATGTCGCCGACGCCGCGCACCTGCGTGCATTCATGGAAAAGACCTTTCGCACCACCTTCGAGGAAATGCGCGAGCAGCGCGAGCAGAAGAAGCCGGCGTGGAAGCGCCTGCTCGATCCGGCACGCACGGCGCTCAAGGCGCAGCCCTTCCTGTCCGGTGCGGCGCCCGCCTATGCGGACTACATCCTCTTCAGCGTCTTCCAATGGGCGGGGATCGTCAGCACCTTCGAGCTGCTGGAGGCAGACGACCCGATGTCGTCGTGGCGCGAAAGGATGCTCGACCTCTTCGATGGCATGGCACGCCGCTCGGCGGCGCGCCACTGAGAGGAGACGCAGCATCGGCCTCGTGACGGCGCCACGCCACGCCAGCGACGAGGCCCGCTTTCGCGCCGCCGGCTGGTGGCGCGACGACACGCTCGCTGGGTGGGTCGAGCGACACGCGACGGTAGCGCCGCGAAGCGTCGCGGTGCTGTTCGCCGGGTCCGCGGTCAGCTACGCCGAGCTGTGGTCGAAGGCACGCCGGCTCGCCGCCGCGTTTCGCAAGCTCGGCATCCGGCGCGGCGACGTCGTGGCCGCGCAGCTTTCGAACTCGCTGGAATTCCTGCTCGGCTACCTGGCGTGCGGGCTGTGCCGGGCGGTCTACCAGACCATCCACATGCCGTATCGCGCCGCCGATGTCGCACCGATGCTGGCCCACAGCGGCGCCAGGGCGGTGATCGCGCCGGCGTCGACGAAGGACTTCTCGCCGGCGGCGATGATGCTCGGTCTGCGCGCGCCGGGATCGGCGCTCGAACACGTCGTCGCGGTCGGCGCGCCAGTGGCCGGTGCGCTCGATTTCGAGGCGCTGGCGGACACCGAAGACGACGGCGTGCCGGTTGCCGCCCGTGCCGACGATCCGTTCGTGCTGCTCTACACCTCGGGCACCACCTCGGCGCCGAAGGGCGTGCCGATCGAATATCGGAGCTTCTTGAGCAATGCCCGCTTGGCTGCGCAAGAGCTCGAGCTGACGAAAGAATCGATCCTGTTGTCGGCGGCGCCATTCACGCATCTGTACGGCCTCTTCACCGTCAACCTGGCGTTCTCGACCGGCGCCGCCGTCGCGTTGCTGCCCGCGTTCTCGCCGCCCGCGTGGGCCGATGCGCTCGACGCGTTTCGGCCCACCGGTCTCTTCACGGCGCCGGCCCACGTGGCCGCAAGCAGGGAAGCGGGCCTCCTGACGCGCGAGCGGCTGGCGTCGCTGCGCTTCATCATGATCTCCGGCAGCGTCTGCCCACCCGAGCTCGCCGCCGAGACGCAAGCGCTGATGCCGACAGGCAAGGTGCTGCAGCTGTGGGGCATGAGCGAGCTTCAAGCCGGAACGTTCACCCGCCCGCACGAGCCGGCCGATGTTCGCCTGTCGTCCGTCGGGCGGGCCAGCACCGGCACCGAGCTTCGAGTAGTCGATGCCGACAACGTGCCGTTGCCCGCCGGAGCGGTCGGCGAGCTTCAGGTTCGCGGCTGTTCCCTGTTCGCCGGCTACCACGCCAACGACGCGGCGAACGAGGCGGCCTTCAGCGCCGACGGCTGGTTTCGCACCGGCGACCTCGCGACCCTGGACGGCGCCGGAAACGCCCGCCTCGTCGGCCGCACCAAGGATCTCATCAACCGCGGCGGCGTCAAGTTCAATCCGCTCGACGTCGAGGCGCTCCTCGACCGCCATCCGGCGGTCGTGCAGAGCGCGATCGTGCCGATGCCCGACCCGGTGCTGGGCGAGCGGGCCTGCTGCTTCGCGGTGCTCCGGCCCGGTGCGGCGCTGACGCTGGCCGACATTCACGGCTGGCTCGAACGGCACGGCATCGGCAAGCTCCAGTGGCCCGAGCGCATCGAGATCGTCGATGCGATGCCGCTCACGCCCACCCGCAAGATCATCAAGGGCGAGCTCGTCAGGAGCTTGGCCGCCGCTGCGGTCGACGGCGCGTCGGGAGAGCGGCGCTGAAGACCCATGTCGTGGGCGGCGGGCCGGCGGGCCTCTACTTCTCGCTGCTGCTGAAGAAGGCGTTCCCGGGCGATGTCGTGACCGTCTTCGAGCGCGACGACCCCGGCGACAGCTTCGGCTTCGGCATCGTTCTCTCCGAGGAAACCCTGGCCAACCTCGAGGCCGCCGACGAGCCGACGCACGCCGCGATCCGCGCCAGCTTCACCTGGTGGGACGACATCCACACCCACTTCAAGGGCACGGTGACGCGCTCGACGGGGCACGGCTTTTCCGGTCTCGAGCGGCTGGCGCTGTTGCGCATCCTGCGCGAGCGCGCCGGCCACCTCGGTGTCGACGTCCGTCACGGCGAAGAGGTGACCGAGCTGGAGGCCGTGCGCCGCAGCGCCGACCTCGTGGTGGCGGCCGACGGCGCGAACAGCACGATTCGTGCGCAGCTCGCCGCCTTCGTTCGTCCCAGCGTCGAGCTGCGGCCGAACCGGTTCGCGTGGCTCGGCTCGACGCTGCCGCTGGCCGGCTTCACCTATGCCTTCGTCGAGAACGAGTGCGGCATCTGGAACGTCCATTCGTACCAGTACAAGCCGGGTGCCTCGACCATCGTGGTCGAGACCACGGCGGACGCCTTCGAGCGCTCGGGCCTCGCCACCGCCAGCGAAGCCGGAACGATCTCCTACCTCGAGGCTTTGCTGGAAGACTTCCTTGCCGGCCACCGGCTCATCGCCAACCGCTCGGTCTGGCGCCGCTTTCCCAACGTGCGCTGCGAGCGCTGGCACCACGGCAACGTCGTCCTGCTCGGCGACGCCGCGCATACCGCGCACTACTCGATCGGCTCGGGCACCAAGCTCGCGCTGGAAGACGCGATCGCTTTGTTCGAGGCCGTGGCGAAGGGCCGCGACGACATCGAGGCCGCCCTATCGACATTCGAGGCCGGGCGACGCGAGGAGGTCGCGAAGACGCAGCACGCAGCCGACGTGAGCCTGGCCTGGTTCGAGCACGTGCGCCGCGTCTGGGACCTGGCGCCGACGCCATTCAACTTCAGCCTGCTGTCGCGCAGCAAGCAGATCACCTACGAGAACCTGCGCCTTCGCGATCCGCAGCTGGTCGGCCAGGTTGCGGCTTGGTACGAGCGCGACGTGGCGACGCGCGAGCAGATCACCGCGACGGCGCGGCCGCGGCCGCCGATGTTCCAGCCGCTGACTCTGCGCGGCATGACGCTCGCCAACCGGGTCGTGGTCTCGCCGATGTGCCAGTACTCGGCGCGCAACGGCACGCCCAACGACTGGCACCTCATGCACATCGGCGCCCGTGCCGTCGGCGGCGCCGGGCTGATCGTCACCGAGATGACCTGCGTCGCCAGCGACGCCCGCATCTCGACCGGATGCGCCGGCCTGTACGCACCGGCACACGGCCGCGCCTGGCGCCGCATCGTCCGCTTCGTCCACGAGCACAGTGCCGCCAAGATCTGCCTGCAGCTCGGCCACGCCGGCCGCAAGGGCTCGACCCAGCTCGGCTGGGAGGAGATGGACCGGCCGCTACGGAAAGGAAACTGGCCGCTCGTCTCGGCATCGGCCATCCCCTTCCACGCCGACAGCCAGGTGCCGCGCGAGATGTCGCGTGCCGACATGGACCGCACCCGCGACGACTTCGTCAGCGCCGCCCGCATGGCCGACGCCTGCGGCTTCGACATGATCGAGCTCCACCTGGCCCACGGCTACCTGCTGGCCAGCTTCGTCTCGCCGGTGACGAACCGGCGCCGCGACGCGTACGGCGGCGATCTGCACAAGCGCATGCGCTATCCGCTCGAGGTCTTCGACGCGATGCGTTCCGTCTGGCCGGCCGCCAAGCCCATGTCGGTGCGGATCTCGGCGACCGACTGGATCGAGGGCCGGGGCTCGACGAGCGACGAGGCGGTCGAGATCGCGCGCCTGCTCCAGGCCCACGGTTGCGACCTGATCGACGTCTCCAGCGGCCAGACGGCGCCGGAGTCGAAGCCGGTCTACGGCCGCATGTACCAAGCGCCCTTTGCCGAGCAGATCCGTCTCGAGACCGGGATGGCCACGCTGGCCGTCGGCGCGATCACGACCGCCGACCAGATCAACACCCTGCTCGCCGCCGGCCGCGCCGACCTGTGCGCACTGGCGCGGCCGCACCTGGCCGATCCGCACTTCACCCTGCACGCCGCGGCCGAGTACGGCATCGACGACTTTCCGTGGCCTTCGCCGTACCTGGCCGGTAAGGTGCAACGCGAAGCGCAGGCCCGTCAGGCGAGGGCCGAGGCTGCGGCGCGGGATGGCCGGCCGCCGGGGCGGCAAGGTCGCACGCGCGTGTGAGCATTTTCTGGCGCTGCGCTATAGGTCGGTGCGCAGCTTCCAGATTTCCGGAAAAGCACCACGCTGTCCACGGCGCTCCAGTCGACAAGGCCTAGCTTCTTGCGGACCGCCTCGGCAAGATCGCGCTGCGTAGTCAACGCCGCTCAATGCCTTCTCGTGCTTGCGGCCATCAGACAGGACGACCCGCTCGCGCCCGTTTACCAAGACATCGAAGCCGTCCCAGCGCACACTGAGCCACCCGAGTACGCGATGGAGCAGTACCAGGACTGCAGCGGCAGCAACGGTGGCACCGAAGGGCGACGCGCCGACCCCACCTCGGCTCAAGACCGCGCCCAGCAGCACCGTCGTCGCGGCACCGAAAGGCGTGCGTTGACCGAAGGAGCGGCGACCCGAGACGCGAATGAGCACGAGAGTGATGACAAAGACCACGGCGGCGCGCGCTGCCATCTGCCCTGCGGTGAGGTTGTTGTCCTCACGGAAAATCGAAGCGATCATTTCCACGATGGACCTTTCATGAAAAGGAGGAATGCACGTTCACGATTGATCTCGACACCAAACGCATGACCCTGAACGAGCTCCACCCGACGCAGTTGACACTCGGTAAGCGCAAGGTCGAGGAAAAGCGCGCCGATCTCAAAAAGCTATCGGACAAGAAGCGCCGGGCCCACATGGCTGCCCAGTTGTACCCGGCAGTGAAGGGCCCCGACAAGAAGTTCTACGTCCTCGATCACCACCACGAGGCCATGGCTGCTCTTTTGGAAGGCGCCAAAGAGGTGGGCGTGGGAATCGTCTGCGACCTGTCGCACTTGGCTCAAAAGGACTTCTGGGTCTACCTCGATCACCCGATCACCGCAGCTGGGTCCATTGCTACGACCAGCACGGCAAGCGCCAGTCTTTCGGCGCTGTGCCCAAGAGGTTCGAGGACATGGCGGACGATCCTTATCGAAGCCTGGCCGCATCGGTCGAAGCAAAAGGCGGGTTTGCCAAGCCCGATGAGCCGTTCTTCGTTCTTCGAGTTCTTGTGGGCAAATCACTTTCGCGACCATGTCGCAGCGTCGCTGGTGAAGAGGAAGTATGACGACGCTACCGAGCAGGCCCTGACGCTCGCGCCCTCGAGCAAGAGTGCCTTCCTGCCCGGCTGGGCCGGAAAGAAATGAATGAAGGCGCGCCCAGCACCCAGCGCGTCGTTGGCGCCGCGTCTTTAGGCGTTCACGTTAGATCCGCCACGCGGCCGTTCCATTCATGTCGTCGTCGCAGATCCGTGAGATCTGGACATGTCAGCGTGGTAGGCCGTGCTGGGCTCGAACCAGCGACCAAAGGATTATGCGTACCACCTCGGCTTTCGCCGCCCGTTTCCGGTTCGTGGTCTGGACTCTGCCTTGCCTTTCGGCCTTCCCGTCGAGTCTCTACACGTTCCCCGCAAGGGGCTTCGCTCGGCGTTGGCATGACGGCATGCTTGCCGTTTTAGCGTTCACCGAATTTGAGAAGTTCTACGCCAAGACAGAGTGAACTTGCCTTGGGCAACCCGTAGAGCGAACCCATGCGATCGTTTAGGGCTCCCCCATCAAGTCCTCTGCTCTAACCAACTGAGCTAACGGCCCACAGCGTTATTTTAGGGCACAGCGCTCGGCTCTTATCGCCCACCAATCCGCACTCAAGCTCTCTGATCTTCGATTGCGAGTGGACAGCGGGTTGGGATCGAACGCCGCCAAGCTTCCACTCCATAGAATGCACCCTGATTCACTGCAACTCTAAGATTTCACCCGCTCGCACCAAGCGAACGCATGCGCAAGCTGCTCGCGTCTGAACCGCGGCGCTGGCAACGGCTGGCTCAGAGCTCGACGATCGTCTCGAAACCACCCCAAAACATTCGCTTGCCGTCGAACAGCGTCTTGCCCTCTTCCATCATGTCCTTCAGCCGCTCGTCAGCCATCACTTTTTCCATCGTCTTGTCGCGTGCTGCTCGCGATGGGTAGACGATCCACGAGACGACTACGGTTTCGTCATCCTTGGCTTGCACGGCCTGCGGAAACGACGTCACCTTGCCGGGCTTGACGTCGTCGCCGGCAGCCTCCCAATACCGCAATGCGCCATGCTCCTTCCAGACGGCGCCAGACCGTTTAGACATCTCCCGGTAGGCCCCGAGCTTGCTCTTCAGGACGGGAATGACGATGCAGTCGACGTATTGGCTCATGACAAGCTCCTTTGATTAACGAGGCCGCAAACGCGGCCGGGGAGACGTTGGCCCGCAGTTACAGGATCCACGCGGGCAGGTCCAGCGCCATGCTAGATCGGATCGATGGTCGGCACCTTCGCGTGGTTGAAGAAGGGTGCTATGACCAGTATCGATCGGCCGAGCATAAGGCGCGCCGGTTAGCGGCGTGGCTGAACTCTTCAGCCATCGGAATGCGACGTCGGAGGCATGACTCTGCGGTCGCAAGAGGGTTTCCAATGCGGTCAGTCGATGGAGTCACCGTGGAAAGAACCGTTTTCGACGTCCCCAAGATGGACTGCCCCTCGGAGGAGCGCCTGGTCCGCATGGCGCTAGAGGGCGCTCCGATCCAGCGGCTTGACTTCGACCTCGTGCAGCGCAAGGTGACCGCGCTCCACGACTCGACACCTGAGCACTTGCTCGCGCTTCTGGCGCCGCTGAACTTCGGCGCACGGATTGGCGAGGCCGACACAGCGGCGGCAGACCAGACGCCGGCACCGGCGGCGTCGACGGACGGCTCAGAGCGATCGGTCCTCATGATCCTGTTCGCCATCAACGCCACCATGTTCATCGTCGAGCTGGTGGTCGGGTGGCTGGCGCAGTCCACCGGCCTCATCGCCGATTCGCTCGATATGTTTGCCGACGCGGCGGTTTACGCCATGAGCCTGTACGCCGTCGGCAAGGGCGTGTCCTCCCAGGGCGCCGCCGCTCGCTTCAGCGGCTATGTGCAGCTTCTGCTCGCCGTTGGCGTCCTGGCCGAAGTCGCCAGGCGCTTCATCGTCGGCAGCGAACCGAAAGCGCCGGCCATGATGGGCATCGCGGCTGGGTCTATTA
>JANXWR010000359.1 GCA_025351025.1 Burkholderiales bacterium
CTCGGCGGTGATCTTCCTCGTGACCGCGGAGAACGAACTGGCAACGACCTACATCATCGGCCGCGTCGGCAACGGCGACTACGGCGTCGCGCTCGCCTACTGCACGGTGCTGATCGTGCTCATGTCGCTGGCCGTCGCGGCCATCCAGTGGCTGGTCGGCGAGCGCAAGATCGGCCGCCGCCAGATCGCCGCGCGCTGAGTTGGTGAGCACCATGACCACCACCACGACATCGGCCGCCGGCATCGAGCTGCGCGGCGTCAGCAAGCGCTACGGCGACAAGGCCGACGCGCCGTTCGCCGTCCGCGACGTGAGCTTTTCGATCGCGCCCGGCACCCTGACGACGCTGCTCGGCCCGAGCGGCTGCGGCAAGACGACGACGCTGCGCATGATCGCCGGCCTCGAGTCGCCGACCGTGGGCCAGATCTTCATCGGCGGCCGCGATGTGACGCGGCTCGGCCCGGCGGAGCGCAACGTCAGCATGGTGTTCCAGAGCTACGCGCTCTTTCCTCACATGGACGTCATCGCCAACGTTGCCTACGGGCTCGAGGTCTCGGGCGTGCCCAAGCGAGAGGCGCGCGAGCGCGCGCTGGCGGCGATGGCCAGCGTCGGCCTGACCAGCTTCGACGCGCGCCTGCCGAGCGAGCTTTCGGGCGGTCAGCAGCAGCGCGTCGCGCTGGCCCGCGCGCTGGTGCTCGAGCCGGCCGTGCTGCTCTTCGACGAACCCTTGTCGAACCTCGACGCGCGCCTGCGCCGCTCGATGCGCGAGGAGATCCGCGCCCTGCAGCAGCGGCTCGGCCTCACCGTCGCCTACGTCACGCACGACCAGGGCGAGGCGCTCGCGGTGAGCGACCGCATCATCGTCATGGACCATGGCGTCGTGGCGCAGAGCGGCACGCCGGCCGAGCTTTACGAGCGGCCGGCCAGCGAGTTCGTCGCCGGCTTCATGGGCGAGGCGATGCTTTTCGACGCGACGCGGCGGGCCGACGGCAGCGTCTGGATGGGCGACATCGACGTCACGGCGCTCGCGGCAGCGCCGCGCGGCGACACCGATCGGCCGGTCAAGGTCGCGGTGCGTCCCGAGGCCTGGCGCATCGTCGCGCCGGGCCAGGGCGAGCTCGCCGCGACGGTGCTGAAGGCGGCCTACCTCGGCAGCACGCGCGAGTACACCTTCGAGACGGCGCTGGGCCCGATCTTCGTCGTCGCCGCCGATGCGTCGCGGACCTTGCAACCTGGCGAAGCGGCCGGCCTCGTGCTCGCCGAGCACGGCGTGGCGATCGTGCCGGTCGCGTAGGCCCGTCGATCGACAAACGCCGACCTCAGCGTCCGCGCTCCTTCGACGGCCGATCTCTCGCGACGCCTTCCGTCCTGACGAGGACGAAGGCGGCGAGGCCACTGAGCAGGCAGAGCGCGCAGCCGACCAGCGCCGCCGCGTGAAAGCCGCCGATGAAGCCGGCGCCTGTCGCGGCGCCGGCGAGCACGAAGCCGAGCAGCGCCGTCGCGAGCAGGCCGGCGATGCGCGCCGTCGCGTTGTTGACGCCCGAGGCCGAGCCGACATGGGCGGTGTCGACCGCGCCCATCACCGCAGCGGTGAGCGGCGCGACGCTGAGCGCGAGGCCGCAGGCGACGACGATGAGCGACGGCATGACCACACCGACATAGCCCACCGCACCGGCGCCGATGCGCAGGAACAGGGCGAAGCCGGCGGCGACGATGCACGGCCCGATCGTCAGCAGCAGACGCGCGCCGGTTCGCTCGGCGAGCCGGCCCGGGGCACGTGAGCCCAGCCCGACGATGATCGGCAGGGGTAGCAGCGCGGCGCCGGCCTGTGCGGCCGAATAGCCGCCGCTTTCGATCAGCAGGTAAGGCAGCAGCACGACCATGCCGCCGAGCGCCGCGTAGAGGCCGAGCGTGAGCAGGCTGACGCCGACGAAGCTCTTCGTGCCGAACAGGGCGAGCGGCATCATCGCCTTCGCGCCGAGTCTGGCCTCGAGGACGACGAAGCCGATCAGCAGTGTGAAGCCGGCGGCCAACGTCGCCCAGGTCGCGGCGTCGGCGGCCGTGGCCGCGCTGTCGCCGGCGCCGCCATTGCGGCCGGCGAGCCGGGTCAGGCCGAAGGTCAGCGCCGCCAGGCCGGCGGTCGCGAGCGCCGCGCCGCACCAGTCGAGCGGTGCTGGGTCGTGGCCCTGGCTCTCGTCGACGTAGCACCAGGCCAGCCAGGCCGCGGCCACGGCGAGCGGCAGGTTGATGAGAAAAATCGAGCGCCAGCCGACCGCGTCGATCAGCCAGCCGCCGGCGAGCGGCCCGAGCGCGCCGGTGATCGCGCCGGCCGCCGCCCAGGTGCCGACGGCGCGACCGCGCGCCTCGCCGATGAAGGCCGCGCCGAGGAGGGCGAGGCTGGCCGGCATCAGGAAGGCGGCGCCCACCCCTTGCACGACGCGCGCCGCGAGCAAGGGGGCGAAGCCCGGAGCCAGCGCGCAGGCCAGCGAGGCGAAGCTGAAGACGGCCATGCCGGCGAGGAAGACGCGCTTTCGTCCCCAGCGGTCGCCGGCCACGCCGCCGATCAGTACCAGCGCGCCGAGCGGCAGGAGGTACGCGTTGATGAGCCAGGAGAGCTGCGCGCCGCCGGCACCGAGATCGCGCGCGATGGCGGGCAGGCCGACGTTGACGACCGAGCTGTCGATGAAGGCCAGGCTCGAGCCGAGGATGGTGGCGGCGAGCGTGCCGGTCAGATGCGCCGTCGCCGTCGAAGCCGGCGCTTCGGCAACGCCCTGGGCGATGCCGCGATCGGACGGCCCGGCGATCGGCTCGGGCATCGCCCCTGCTTCAGGGACCGCCGGTGGCTAGCCCCCGCACCGCGCCGTACGACGCGTCGACGGCCTGCGCGACGATCTGTTCCTTCCACGCGTCGGTGTCGGTGTAGAAGGCGTCGCGGTTCTGCTGCTTGACGCGGCGTCGCGTCGCGTCGTCGGTCTCGGGATGGTTTTCCAGCCACTGGTCGGCGCGCAGTGCGTCATCACCTGCATCGACGGCAAGGTGCCGTACTCGAGAGCGATGCCGGTGTACTCGGCCTGCGGGCACTCTTCGTAGGCGGCGAGCCACATCATGCCGGTGAGCAGCGCCGAGGTCGACGAGCCGTCGTAGATCGACGTGACCTCGCCCCACCAGGCACGAGCGCGGGCATAGGCGTCGGCATCGTCGCGACAGGCGAAGATGCGCTCGCCGTGGCCGCTCGGGCCGAGGCCAGTGTGCAGGTCGATCCAGGCGAGCCGGGCGCAGCGCGCGCCGTGGTCGCGCAGCACGTGACGGATCGTCGCCTGGCTCCAGCTCGGGGCATCGCCGCCGAAGAACAGGCCCTGGGGATGGTGGTACTGGCCGCCGGAGATCGCCTGCTGCCATGCCTTTTCACCTTGCTCGGCGACGAAGCGGGAGGTCGCCTCGACGGTCGCCGGATCGGGCGGCCAGGTCTCGGGCACGATCAGCTCGGCGAGCTGGTCGTAGGCGGTGTTGCGCGGCGGCTCGGCGCTGAAGTCGCGGAAGTTGCGATTCAGGTCGACGTTCTCGTGCGTCGTCCTGCGCCACCACGAGAAGCCGTAGGGATTGAGGCCGTGCACGTAGAGCACGGCGACGCCGGCGTCGTGCACCGCCTGGTGCCAGGCCGCGTCTTCGAGCAGGGCGATCTGCACGCCCGAGCCGCAGAAGCCCTCGACGCCGTGGCAGGCGCTGCTGATGACGAGCAGCGACCTGGCGTTGCGCGGCCCGTCGCGGGCGACGTCCATGGCCAGCATCTCGCCGTCGCGGCCGGTCAGCGGATGGACGTGCGTCTCGACGCCGAGGCCGCGCACCCGCGTCGCGGCGAAGAACTTGTCGCGCGCTTCGGCGTAGGTTTGCGAGAAGTGCTGTGCGACGCTCATCAGGCTTTCGGCGCCAGCCACGCTTCGGCCAGGCGGACCCAGAGCGAGCCGCCGAGCGGGATCAGCTCGTCGTTGAAGTCGTAGCTCGGGTTGTGCAGCATGCACGGGCCCATGCCGTGGCCGCCGTCGCGGTGCGAGCCGTCGCCGTTGCCGATGAGGAAGTAGCAGCCGGGCTTTTCGAGCAGGAAGTAGCTGAAGTCCTCCGAGCCCATGGTCGGCTCGAACTCCAGCACGTTCTCGGCGCCGACCATTTCGGTCATGACCCTGCGCGCGAATGCCGTCTCGTCCGGATGGTTGATGGTCGGCGGGTAGTTGCGCTTGAACTCGAACTCGCAGGTGGCTTCGAAAGCGGCGCAGGTGTTCTCCGCCACGGTCTTCATGCGCCGCTCGATCAGGTCGAGCAGCTCGAGCGTGAAGGTGCGCACCGTGCCGCGGATCTCGCAGCTGTCGGGAACGACGTTGGTCGCCTCGCCGGTATGGATCATGGTCACCGAGATCACGCCCGGATCGATCGGCCGCTTGTTGCGGCTGACGATGGTCTGGAA
>JANXWR010000441.1 GCA_025351025.1 Burkholderiales bacterium
CAGCAAGCTCGATCGAGCAGGCGGAATCAACCGAATCGGCCAAACCATGCTCGTCGCCGAGGTTCAAAGAGAGATGGATCTTCACGGCAAGCTGCGGCGCCGCGGCGCGGCTCAACCCGATCAGATCACAACCCGACCTCACCTCCGACCCCACCAAATCGAACGCTCCCGTCACTTATTGCACCGAAATCAAATGGACCCCTACCCCTAAGCTGCGACGAGCAGGTCCCCCGCGCACGCCCGGGACCATTCGAAATGGCGGTACTACGTGACTGCACGTCGATCTGTTGCATTCATCTGGTTGTACCCGTTGCTTGCACGATTTTGCGGCGCGCGTGACGAAACGACGATGCGCCGGGTTGGCCTGATCTTCTACACAACGGAAGCTGCGGCCGCCGCATATCTGCCAACGTTCGCGCGTCGCATGCGTGAACTCAGCTGGGGGGAGGGAAGGAACATCACGTACCAGGGCGAATCCAGGCGGCGACGTAGCTGCCGCTCGTCCTCGGCGTTCACGGCCACAAGCGGCTGTCCACGACTGTCCGCTCTAGCAAATTTCTTTGCGCCTCCACTGCTCTGTCGGGGTACCCATCGGCCGCGCACGTCACACGTACGGGGCGGGTCTGCCGTCACTCGAAGCAGTCCGTCAATCAACGTGGTGAAGCGCTTCGACTATCGTCTGTCAAGCACCTCGATTCTGCGTAACGAGGGAGTGAGTTTTAGTCGGTCGCCGCTTCGGATCTCGGCGATTTCGGGCGACCAGCCCTCCAGGATCGGCATTCGCGCGAGGACCGCGCCCTGGACCATCACCGGATTGAGCTTTCCGAAGATCAAGCCTCTCGGTGCAATACCTTTGTGCAACAGGTCGAAAAAGGCCCAGCCCGCCGCGACGCCGCCCTTGACCGTCGGGATCACGAGGATGCGGTCCTTGATCGACTCGCCCTCAGCACTGTGGCCGATCCGGGAAATCAGGCCGGTCCACCGGTCAAGGTCGTAGCGCGGGCTGAAGCCCTCGCGCAGGACGAGCGCATCACCCTCGACGGTCGGCCCCCAGCCGCGAATCGTCTCGAAGATCACGTCGCTCATCGCAGCACTCCCGTGCACGCGATCTCGACGCAGTCGGCCGTCCGCCGCAGCACCGTGTTGAATCGATGCGCGGTGATCGTGTTGACCAGCTTGCCGGAGTTCGAGACGAGGTTTGTCCAGCCGTTCTCCTCGCGCATGCGCGTCAGCCGCTGCAGGATGTAGAAGCACACGCCTTGCAGGAGAGTGACGCCGGCGCCTTCAAGCACGTCGACATAGCCGAGGCGCTTGGCGTCGCTCCATACGGCATGGTTGGTCGTCGCGAAAGCCTGCATCCCCGGGGCGACGCGCCGGCCGGCGAAGAGTCGCGCGAGATCCTGCATCTCGAAGAGCGAGAGCTGCGGCCCGGAGAACACGACAACGTTGTGCGCGCCCTCGACGAATCGATAGGCGGCGTAGACGGCGTCGATGTCGGCCTGGGTCACCACCATCGGCGCCGAGCGCGCGCGGTCGGCGAAGGCCGCGGCGGCCGTGGGGGCCTCCGGTGTCACGCCGACCAGGTGGTACATCGCCAGCGACCCGTAGCTCGCCAGCGACGCGCCGAGGTGCTTGAGCGCATCGGACGACGGCATCTCCTCGATGCCGGAGAAGACCGGTACCGCGAAGTAGTCCTGGTTCGGATGGCCGACGATCTTGCCGAGCGCGCCCCAATCGGCGCTGTCGGTCAGCCGCGCGCGAACCTCGACGGGGATCGATCCGCGCCGGACCTCGTCGAGGTGAAAGCCGTACGCCGGCGTGCGGCCGGTGATGGCGGCTGCGAAGCTGGCCATCCCGCCCTCGTAGTTGGTGCGCGCGCCGAACACGGAGTTGGCGTAGATCACCGTGCCCGTGTCGCCCCAGGCGACGTGCTCGCCGAGTTTGGGCTGGTAGACGGTCTGGTAGTTGATGCAGGTGTCGGTGGTCGCGGCGCGCATGTCGCGCAGGTGCGCGACAATCTCCTTCTCCTTCTCGATCTCGCCCTCGTCCTGGCGCAGTGCCGCGACGTCGGCAAAGTGCATGCAGCGCGCGTTTGTCGACGTCGGCACGCTGCACTCGGCCTTCTGCTCCGAGAGGCGGCGCAGCAGGCCGAGGCCGCCGTCGCCCATCACCTCGATGTCGCCCATCAGGTGCGCGTTGGTAATCTTGACGAAGCGCCGGGCGTCGAAGAAGCGGCCGACCTCGATCTGGAAGCGGATCGCTTCCTGCGCGGCGGGGCCGCGCTCGCCGTTCAGCATCCCCGTCTCGTCGGCGTCGAGCCGCATCAAGCCGGTGTCGATGGCGCTCATCGTCATTCGATCTTGATGCCTGCCGCCTTCACCAGCGGGGGCCACTTGGGCAGGTCGGCCTCCATGAACTTTTTCAGCTCCGCCGGCGTCGACGTGCGCACCTCTAGGCCGATCGCGGCGATGCGCTGCTCGACCTCGGGGTCGTGCGCCGCCGCGACGAAGGCGTCGTGCAGCTTAACGACGATGTCCGGCGGCACGCCCGCGGGCGCGAGTGCGGCGAACCACTGCAGCGTCGCGAAGCCGGGCAGCGTCTCGCCGACGGTCGCGAGGTTCGGCAGCACGGGCGCGCGCTTCTCGCCTGTGAGCGCGATCGCCTTGAGCTGGCCCGACTTCAGGAACGGCAGCACCGGAGCGAGGCCGAGCACCGCGACCTTCACCTGGCCGCCGACGACGTCGTTGATCGCCTGGCCGCCGCCCTTGTACGGCACGTGGCGTAGGTCGATGCCGGCCTTCAGCTTGATCTCTTCCATACCGAGGTTCTGCCCCGTGCCATTGCCGGACGACCCGTAGGGCTCGCCCGGATGCGCCTTCGCGTAGTCGATCAGCTCCTTCATGTTGCTGGGCCCGAACGACGGGTGCGCGACGATGATGTGCGGCCCGGTCGCGATCAGCGAGATCGGCGCGAAGTCCTTGATCGGGTCCGAGTTGAGCTTGGCGTAGAGCGCCGGCGCGATCGTGTTGGTGTCGATCATGATCATCAGCGTGTAGCCATCGGGCTTGGCGCGCGCGACGTAGTCGGTGCCGATCGTGCCGCCCGCGCCGGACTTGTTCTCGACGATGAACGACTGATTCATGCGCAGCGCGAGCTTGGTCGCGAGCAGGCGCGCGATGACGTCGGTGACGCCACCGGGCGGGTAAGGCACGACGATGGTCACGGGTTTGGTCGGATAGGGATCGGCGGCGCGAGCGGACGGGGCGGCGACGCCGAGCGCGAACCCCGCGGCGATGAGGGAAGCGAAGGCGCGCATCGTGTTGTTTCCTGTCGTGTCGTTGGCGTCGTTCAAACGGACTTCGAGTCGCTCGCCGCAGCGTCGAACTTGCGCGCGGTCGGCGTCTCTCCGGGATAGCCCTTGGCGAGCGCGGCCTCGCGGCCGCCGTGCGCGGCGACGAGCGCCGCTTGGTCGGCCTTTGCGTGGCGGTCGACGGCCTCGGGGTCCAGCATCGCGCGCAACTCGGCTTCGAGCGCGGCGAGCACTCCGGCACGGGCGGGGTCGCCGGCGAGGTCGCGCAACTCCTCGGGGTCAGCCTCGAGGTCGAACAGCTCGGGCGGGTAGCCGACGTAGTGGTGGTACTTGTAGCGGCCCTTCACCAGCATATAGGCGCCGGTGTCGGCACCGACCGCGTGGTACTCGCTGAAGCCGATGCGCTCCTCGTCGTCGGCCTCCTTCGCGACCGCGAAGAGCGATCGGCCGGGCAGTGCGCGCTCGGCCGGCTCGAGCGACACGCCGGTCGCCTCGAGGAAGGTCTCGTAGAGGTCGACGAGGCCGACGTTCGTTCGGCACACCGCGCCTTGCGCGATGTCGGGCCCGGCCATGATCAGCGGGATGCCCGTCGACTCGCGGTAGAGCACGTCCTTGTTCCAGAGGCCTCGCGTGCCGAGGTTGTCGCCGTGGTCAGTGCTGTAGACGACCCGCGTGTCGCCGCCGAGTCCGCTCGCATCGAGCGCCGCAAGGATGCGGCCGATCTGCGTGTCGAGGAAGGTGATCAAGCCGAAGTAGCAGGCCTTCGCGAGGTGGCGCTTCTCGTCGGACTCGAAGGTCGCGTCGTGGTCCCAGAACGAGGTCATGCGCTGGACCCACGGATGGCGCACGTAGCCGTCGCGCGGCAACAGCTTCGGCTCGGGCAGGTCGCGGCTGAGATAGAACTCGAGGTACTCCTGCGGCACGACGAGCGGCATGTGCGGCGCGACTAGGCCCACCATCAGCAGCCACGGCTTCTCGTCGGGCGCGCGGCCGCGATCCTCAAGCCAGCGCGTCGCGAGTTCAGTGATGCGCAGGTCGTAGCGGTTGTAGTTCGACAGACCCGCGCCGACCTTGGCATAGAGCGCTGAAGGGCCTGCCTTCTCCGGCATCGGGTCGCGCACCGAGCCCCAGAGCTGGCCGATGCCGTCGAGCAGGTGCATCGGTTCGTGCTGGACGTCGAAGCCGGTCGGGCTGCTGCCGTTCTGGTAGTGCAGCTTGCCGATCGACTCAACGCGCATTCCCGCCTTCTGCAGCCGATGACCCCAGCCCTCGATGCGACCGGTGTAGCCGATCGCGTTGTCCCAGTTGCCGATGTCGTGCACCCAGCGGCCGGTCGCCAGGCTCGCTCGCGCCGGCACGCACACAGGGCACGGCGTCCACGCGTTCGCGAAGCGCGTGCCGCGGGCGGCGAGCGCGTCGAGGTTCGGGGTTTGCACGAACGGATGCCCCGACGCGCCCATGTAGCGCGGGTCGTGCTCGTCGGAGAAGAGGAAGAGGACGTTGGTCGCCTTCATCCGGGATTCTCCGCAAGGGTGCGCGGCGGCTTAGCGTGCGCCGCATCGAAGGCGGCGCCGCTCGCGAGCAGCGCGTCGACCTGCGCCGGGTCGTAGCCGCCGATCGTGCGCAGCACGTCCACCGTGTCGGCGCCGATCACGCCGCCGGCGTGCGTCACCGCGCCGGGCGTCGCCGACAGGCGCGGTACCGGTGCGGGCATCGCGATGCTGCCCAGGTCGCGGTCGGGCGCATGGACGATCGAGCCGCGCGCCGCGAAGTGCGGGTCGCGGAAGATGTCGGCCATCGTGTAGACGCGCGAGGCGGGCACGTCCTTCGACTGCAGCATCGGCTCGAGCTCGTCGAGCACGAAGCCGCTCGTCCATTCGCCCAGGATCGCATCGAGCGCGTCCTGGTGCTCGACGCGCGCGAGCGCCGTCGCGAAGCGCGCGTCTTCGCCGAGCTCGGGCCGGTCCATCACGGCGGCGAGGCGGCGAAACACCGGATCGCTCGACGCGGCCATCGCGATGAAGCCACCGTCGGCGGTCGGGTAGAGGCTGTTCGGCGTGCTGCCCGGTAAGCGCGAGCCGGCGCGCATCGCGATGTGGCCGATCTGCTCGAATGCCGGCACGTGGGACTCCATCAGGCTGAACGACGACTCGTAGAGCGCCGCGTCGACGACCTGGCCTTGCCCGGTCGCATGTCGCGAGAGCAGCGCCATCACCGCGCCGAACGCACCGTAGAGCGCGGTCACCATATCGGTCACCGGCACGGCGGCACGCACCGGCGGCCGATCGGGATAGCCGTTGATATGGAGCATGCCGCCGACCGCGTCACCGAGAAAGCCGTAGCCCGGCCGGTCGCGGTACGGCCCGCTCTGGCCAAAACCGCTGATTCGCACCATTACGAGTCCGGGGTTAGCTTCGCGCAGACGCTCGTAGCCGATGCCCCACTTCTCCAGCGTGCCGGGTCGAAAATTCTCGACGACGACGTCGCATTCCTTCGCGAGCTTCGCCACGACCTCGCGCGCGGCCGGCACGCGCAGGTCGAGCGAGACGAGCCGCTTGTTGCGCAGGATGCTCGCCGCATAGAGCGACTTGCCGTCGACA
>JANXWR010000327.1 GCA_025351025.1 Burkholderiales bacterium
ACTCGCACTCTCGATCTCCCCACCGATCCGTAGTAGACCATTGGTGTGGCGGGATTCATTTAAGTTCCCTCAAGAGTGCATCACTACACTAGGTGCAGGCACCGACGCGTTTGCCTTGGGACTTGGCACCCTTGCTGTCGATCGACTCCATGCTGTCGCCGTGATACGTGGTCGTGTTCGAACGCACGCCGGCGGCGCCGCAGATGGCGGTGTAGCTGACCTTGCTGCCATCGACCTTGATGTCCGTGAGCTGGCAGATCGAAGGCGGGATCGTCTTCTCGAGATAGGCCCGGATCGACTTCGCATCGCCGTTCATGGCGTCGGCGTCGCTTTGCGACATGCAGCTCGAAGTGGGGCGCGTCGTCTTGCCGTCGGTCCAGCTTCCGACCCACTGGCCGGCGTGCACGCGGTCGGCGGCGATGGCGGGAAGGGCGATGCAGGCGAGCACGCAGGCCGACAGCGCGGCAGCGCGACGATGGGTTTTCATGGGAGTCTCTCCGAGTGGAGCCGCGGTGTACGGCGAACACGCCGACCTCGTCTGCACGGAGGCCTCGCGGCCGAGCATACGCTCAGCGCGCCGGCGCGACGACGGCTCCTTGGACGTGGTGGCGCTGCAGGGCACGCGACACGAAGCCGCTCGCCTTGGCCGACTCGACGAAGGCGGCGAGCGCCTGCGCCGCCGGCTCGCCGCGCATCGCGGGCAGGCCCATCGCCTGCTCGATCACCATGAAGCGGCCGGGCAGGAGGCGCACGCCGCCGACCCGGGCCGCATCGGCCTCGAGCTGCTGCTTCACGCCGGCGGCGACGTCGGCGTGCTGCGCCAGAAACTCGTCGACGACGGTCGGCGAGGTCGGCGTGCGAACGAGTTGCGCCGCCTTGAGCTCGCGCGTCAGGTACAGGTCGTAGGCGCTGCCCTTGCCAACGACGATGCGGGTGCCGGGCCGATCGACCTCGGCGTTGTCGCGCAGCGGCGAGCCCTGGCGAACCAGGTAGGCGCCCTCGATCAGCACGTAGGGCGCGGTGAAGCGGATGCCGTCGCTGCGCACCGGATCGACGGCGAAAAAGCCGATGTCGGCCTGGCCGCCCTTGACCGCCTCGACCGACTTGGCCGCGGCGTCGAAGGTCAGGAGGACGATGCCGACGCCGAGGTGCTCGGCCAGCTCCCGCGCCAGATCGACCGACACGCCCACGGCCTCCCCCATGGCCGGATCGCGGCGCGCCAGGATCGGATTTCCGAGGTTGATGGAGGCGCGCAAGCGGCCCGTCGGCGCCAGCGCGGCGACGATGTCGGCCGGCGGCGGCGGCCGCGAGACGCAGGCGGTGGCGAAGAGAAAAGGCGACGCGCCGGTCCAGGTGACCATGCTGCGTCGGGAGATCGGGGCGTGCACGAGACGATGTTAGTGCGGCACCGATGAGACCCGAGCCTGGATCGAGCGCGGGATCTCGCGCGCCAGGAAGTCGTATACCGTCCGCACCAGCGGGTTCGAGCGGATCTCGCGATGCACCGCGAGCCAGCAAGGCAGCGGCGGAATGGCGATCTCGGGCAGCAGGCACACGACGCCTGGCCATTGGCGCAGCGTGTAGGCGGCGATGAAGCCGATGCCCGCTCCTTCGGCCACCAGCCGCGCATAGGCGATCTGGTCGTCGGTGCGGAACGCGAAGTCGGCGCGCGACAGCGGCAGGCCGAGCCGGGCGAAGCCGCGCAGGATCGAATCATCGCGGTCGAAGCCGACCAGGCGGTGCTTGCGCAGGTCGTCGGGCCCGCGCAGCGGCGGCGCCTTGGCGAGATAGGCGCTGTGCGCGGCGGTGACGATCTCGATCTCGCCGAGCTTTCTGGCGATCAGAGAGGCCTGCGCCGGCCGCACCATGCGCACCGCGATGTCGGCCTCGCGGCGCAGCAGGTTGGTCAGCTCGTTGGAGGCGACCAGCTCGACCTCGATCTCGGGATGACGCCGCTGCAGCGCCACCAGCACGCCCGGCAGCAGCCAGGTCGCGGCGACCAGGCTGGTCGTGATGCGAACGCTGCCGCGCGTGGCCGAGCGCGAGCGGGCCAGGCCGCGGGCGATCGCCAGCGCGCCCTCTTCCATCTGCCGCGCCGCCGCCGCGATGGCCAGCGCCGCCGCGGTCGGCGTGACGCCGCGGCCGGTGCGCTCGAAGAGCGGCGCGCCGAGCTGCGCCTCGAGCTCGGCGACGTGGCGGCTCAGGGTCGGCTGTCGGGCGCCGGTGCGCCGCGCCGCCGCGGTCAGGCTGCCGGCGTCGAGCACGGCGAGAAAGCTCTTCACCAGGGCCCAGTCGAAGCGGTCCATCGCCATCGATTCCATGCGAAAGTGTATAGCTCTCATGCCGTGACTGGTATGGCTTTGCGAACCTGTGACGCCCACACTTCCCTGCATCGGCGCAACGCTGCCGCACACCAGGAACCACCACCATGACCATCGCCGCCAAGAACCCGACCGTCCTCGTCCTCGGTGCCAACGGCCGCTTCGGACTCGCCGCCGCACAGGCCTTCGGCGCCGCCGGCTGGACCGTGCTCGCGCACGTGCGCCGCGACGCAGCCGCGGGCATGCCGTCCAGCGCGCGCCTGGTGCGCGGCGACGTCGCCGGGCTGGCGGCGCTGCTCGCCGGCGACGACGCGCCGGGCGTCGTCGTGCACGCGCTCAACCCGATCTACACGCGCTGGGACGAAGAGGCGCTGCCCCTGGCCCGCGCCGGCATGGACCTGGCCGAGCGGCTCGGCGCCCGCTTCATGCTGCCCGGCAACGTCTACAACTTCGGCGCCGGCATGCCGGCCTGCATCGACGAATCGGCGCCGCAACGGCCGACGACGACCAAGGGGCACCTCCGCGCCGAGATGGAAGCCGAGCTGGTGCGGCGCGCCTCCGCCGGGCGGCTGCGCTCCATCGTCATCACCGCCGGCGATTTCTTCGGCGGCGGCACCGGCAGCTGGTTCGATCAGGCCGTCGTCAAGTCGATCGCCGCCGGCAAGCTGGTCTATCCGGGGCCGATCGAGCTCGTCCACGCCTGGGCCTACCTGCCCGACCTGGCGCGCGCCTTCGTCGCGCTGGCGGGTGTCGACAGCCAGCCCTTCGAGCGCTTCCACTTCGCCGGCCATGCGTCGACCGGCCGCGAGTTCCTCGCCGCCACGGAGCGCGCCGCGGCGTCGCTCGGCCTCGCGCCGGCACGCGGCTGGCGCCACGGCACGATGCCGTGGGCGGTGATCCGCATGCTCGGCGTGTTCGTGCCGATGTGGCGCGAGCTAGCGCGCATGTCCTACCTATGGCGGGTGCCGCATGCGCTCGATGGCGCGAAGCTCGCGGCGCGCTGCCCGCAGCTCACGACGACGCCCCTGGTCGAAGCGCTGCGCGACAGCCTGATCGCCTTGCGCCTGAATGCGACGCGCGACGCCACTGCCGCGCTCGCCGACGTTGGCGAGCGCGCCGGCAAGCCGGCTACAGTGGCGGCTTCACCTCTCGACTGACCGGAGCCGCTCGCATGGTCTCGACCCGCCTCTCGCACTCCCCTTTCCGCCGCCGGCACCTCGCCGCGGCTTCGGCCGCGCTGGCGCTCGCCGGCGTCGCCTTCGCCTTGCCGCAGATCGCCTCGGCGCAGGCGAAGAAGGACAGCGTCGTCCTCGGCATGGTGCTCGAGCCGGCGCCGGGGCTCGACCCAACGATGGCTGCGGCGGCGGCGATCGGCGAGGTCGTGCACATGAGCGTGCTCGAAGGCCTGACCAAGATCAAAATGGACGGCAAGATCACGCCGCTGCTCGCCGAGAGCTGGACCACCGACCCCGACGGCAAGGTCTACACCTTCAAGCTGAAGAAGGGCGTCAAGTTCCACGACGGCGAGGCCTTCAGCTCGAGCGACGTCAAGTTCAGCTTCGAGCGCGCCAAGGCGCCGGGCTCGACCAACAAGGCGAAGAAGGCGGTGTTCGACAACATCAGCAGCATCGACACGCCCGACGCGAACACGGTCATCGTCGTGCTCAACAACGCCGACGGCAACTTCCTGTTCCGCATGGGCGAGAACACCGCGGTGATCCTCGACCCGAAGAGCGCGCCGACCACCGCCACCAAGCCGATCGGCACCGGCCCGTTCAAGTTCGACACGTGGGCCAAGGGCTCG
>JANXWR010000465.1 GCA_025351025.1 Burkholderiales bacterium
CAGTTTTGTCGTGGTGGAGGAGGCTGGATTCGAACCAGCGTAGGCGTAAGCCAACAGATTTACAGTCTGCCCCCTTTAGCCACTCGGGCACCCCTCCGAGACGAACCGGTGACTATAGCATGGGCTCGCCCGGTCTTCCGACGGCCCACCAGTCGACGAGATGGGCAGTGGCTTCGAAATGACTTCCCTCGGTCATGAAGGCGCGCTGGAAGTCGTAGGACGGGTGGCGGGTCGTCAGAACGGGTGCTCGCGTCGATCCTGCTGCAGCCCAGAACGCTTGCGCTTTGCCGCCCCACAAGAGGAAAGTAGGCGGGATTTCGAGGTTCGACAGGTACTTGACAATCTCGAGAGTGAGCGCCTGCCAACCACAGTTCATGTGACTGGCGCTCCGGGCGACTTCGACGGTCAGCACCGGATTGAGCAGAAGAACGCCCTGGCGCGCCCAGTCGTCGAGCTTCCACACCTCGGGTGCGCGAAACGATTGCGGTCGGTCCGCGGCAAGAACCTCCAGCACGCGCGCCAGCGACCGCGGACGGCCCTTGCCGGCAGAAAACGCCAGCCCGTCGGCATGACCCGCGGTCGGATACGGATCCTGACCGACGACGACGATCTTGACGTCCGCGGGCGCCACCAGGCGAAGGGCGCGAAAAGGGTCCTCGGGCGCGATCGGCCGGTCGCCCGAGACGGCCTCGACGCAGCGACACACCGCGGCGATCCGTTCGCGCGTCCATCCGGGGAGGACAGCGGCCCACGCTGGCGGCAGCGACGCGAACGCCGCCTCGAGATCGCTCGCCCTCACTGGACTACCCTTCGCGCTGCGCGCTCCGAGATGAGCGCTTTGGAGCGGCCATGCGCGCTCACTGGGGTACCTTCGTGCTTCGCACTCCGGTATTCGCCCTTGGGGCGGCCCGGCGGGGTCATGCAACCAGGCTGGCCAGCGCGACGCCGGGATCGGCTGCGCGCATGAAGGCCTCGCCGACCAGATAGGCGTGCACGCCGGCGCTGCGCAGACGCGCGATGTCGGCGGGCGAATGGATGCCGCTCTCGCTGACGACGATGCGGTCCGCCGGCATGCTCGGCAGCATGGACAGCGTCGTCTCGAGCGAGACCTCGAAGGTGCGCAGGTCGCGGTTGTTGATGCCTACGAGCGGCGTCGCCAGGCGCAAGGCGCGATCGAGCTCGTGCGCATCGTGGACCTCGACCAGCACGGCCATGCCGAGGCCCTGCGCCGTCGCCTCGAATTCGGCCAGCTCGGCATCGTCGAGGATGGCGGCGATGAGCAGGATGCCGTCGGCGCCCATCGCCCGAGCTTCGAAGAGCTGCCAGGTGTCGATCATGAAGTCCTTGCGCAGGATCGGCAGCGCGCAGGCGGCGCGCGCCGATTCGAGCGCCGCCGCCGAGCCCTGGAAGAAGCGCTCGTCGGTGAGCACGCTGAGCGCCGCGGCGCCATGCCGCGCATAGCTCGCCGCGATCTCGGCCGGACGAAAGTCCTCGCGCAGCACGCCCTTGCTCGGGCTCGCCTTCTTCACCTCGGCGATGACGGCGGCCTGGCCATTGGCGATCTTGCCGCGCAGTGCCGCGACGAAGTCGCGCTGGCCGCCGAGCGACTCGGCCTCTCGTCGCAAGGAAGCCAGGTCGCGTCGCAGCCGCGCCGCCGCCACCTCGTCGCGCTTGACCGCGACGATCTGCTTCAGGATGTCGCTCATGCCGGCGAGACGGACCTTCGCGCGAAGGCGATGAACTCGTCCAGCTTGGCGCGCGCCCGGCCCGATGCGATGGCCGCGCGTGCCTGGGCGACGCCTGCTTCAATCGTCGCCGCGACATCGGCGGCATAGAGCGCCGCGCCGGCATTGAAGACGACGATGTCTCGCGCCGGGCCGGGCTCGTCGGCGAGCACCGCCTCGAGCATCGTCTTCGACTCGGCCGGCGTCTCGACGCGCAGCGCCCGGTTGCTCGCCATCGTGAAGCCGAAGTCCTCGGGATGGATCTCGTACTCGCGCACCTCGCCGTCCTTCAATTCGCCGACCATGGTCGCCGCGCCGAGCGAGACCTCGTCCATGCCGTCCTTGCCGTAGACGACGACGGCGTGCTCGGCACCGAGCCGCTGCAAGGCACGCACCTGGATGCCAACCAGATCGGGGTGAAACACGCCCATCAGGATGTTCGGCGCGTCGGCCGGGTTGGTGAGCGGGCCGAGGATGTTGAACATGGTGCGGATGCCCAATTCCTTGCGCACCGGGGCGACGTTCTTCATCGCCGGATGGTGGTTCGGCGCGAACATGAAGCCGATGCCGGTCGCCTCGATCGAGGCGGCGATCTGCGCCGGTGTCAACGTCAGCGGCAGGCCGAGCGCTTCCAGCACGTCGGCGCTGCCGGACTTACTGCTGACGCTGCGGTTGCCGTGCTTGCTGACCCGCGCGCCGCAGGCCGCCGCGACGAACATGCTGCAGGTCGAGATGTTGAAGGTGTGCGAGCCGTCGCCGCCGGTGCCGACGATGTCGACCAGATGGGTGCGATCCTTCACCTCGACCTTGGACGAGAACTCGCGCATCACCTGCGCCGCGGCGGTGATCTCGCCGATCGTCTCCTTCTTGACGCGCAGCCCTACCAGTACCGCGGCCATCATCACCGGCGACATCTCGCCGCTCATGATGCGTCGCACCAGCGAGAGCATCTCGTCGTGGAAGATCTCGCGGTGGTCGATGGTGCGCGCCAGCGCGTCGGTGGTCGAGATCGGCATCGTGGACTCCTCAAGCAGACATGAATTCGGCGACCGCCGCCACGGCGCGATCGACGCCGGCCGCATCGACGTCGAGGTGGGTGACGAAGCGCAGGCCGATCAGCCCGGTGGCGAGCACGCCGCGCTCCTTCAGGTGCGCGAGCAGCGGCGCGCCGCAGCCTGAGGCGACGGTCGCGAAAACGATGTTCGTGTCCGGCGCAACCACGTCGACTCCGGCGATCCGCGCCAGGCCGTCGGCGAGCCGCTTGGCGTTGGCGTGGTCCTCCGCCAGGCGCTCGACGTGACGGTCGAGCGCATACGACGCCGCCGCCGCGAGCAGCCCGACCTGGCGCATGCCGCCGCCAAGCATCTTGCGCACGCGCCGGGCCCGCTCGATGAAAGCGCGCGAGCCCACCAAGGCCGAGCCGACGGGCGCGCCAAGGCCCTTGCTGAAGCACACCGAGACGCTGTCGAAGGACGCCGCGATCTGCCCCACGGACGTGCCCGAAGCGACGGCGGCATTGAAGAGTCGCGCGCCGTCGAGGTGGCTGGCGATGCCGCGCTTGCGCACCAACGCCGTCGCC
>JANXWR010000471.1 GCA_025351025.1 Burkholderiales bacterium
CGGCATCTCGCACGACCTGCGCACGCCCTTGTCCAGGCTGCGGCTCGAGGCCGAGATGAGCGTGCAGGACGAAGAGGCCAAGGCCAACATGGCGATGGACATCGACCAGCTCGACGCCATCATCGACAAGTTCATGGACTACGCGCGGCCCGGCGAGGTCAAGCTGGTACCGGTCAACGTCGCGGCGATCGTCGAGCGCGAGGCGGCGGCGTTTCGCGACACCAGCCAGATCCGCATCAGCTCACGGGTCGCCATCGACACCCGCGTACTGGCCGACGACGTCGAGCTCGGCCGCGTCTTCCAGAATCTGTTCGAGAACGCGCGCCGCTACGGCCGCTCGACCGACACCGGCATCGCCCGCGTCGTCGTCACCTATGCGCGCACGGGCCTCTGGGTGATCATCAGCGTGCGCGACTACGGCCAGGGCGTCGACCCGAAGAAGCTCGACCAGTTGACGACGCCTTTCTTTCGTGGCGATGCGGCGCGCACCGCGGCGACCGGCGCCGGCCTCGGCCTGGCGATCGTCGAAAAGGCGGTGCAGCGCATGGGCGGCGCGTTCGAGGTCGCCAACGCGACCGACGGCGGACTCGTCGCCCATGTGCGCCTGAAGAAGGGCTGACCCCGCCCGGACCGCGCGCCGGGCGACGCCAAGCGCCGCTCCGCGTCAGGGAACGCCCTTGCTGAATGCACCTCGAATATGCAACGGGCGCCCGCGCCGTCGCGCTGGCTGACCGGGAGATGCGAGGCCACCGGAACCGACTCTGATCATCCGCTGTTCCTGCTAGCCGCAGCGGGAGGCGCCTACCTCAACCTGAACTTCCAATGGAAGCAGATCCCCCTGCCCGCCTGGTGATCGGGCACGCCGCGATCGCGGTCGTCGGCTTCGTGCTCCTCTCATGCCGGCCTGGCGCTTAGCGGAGCTGCTGCTTCAATCGCAAGAGGACCTCGCGGTCCAGACGATCCTTGTCCCGATAGTCGGTCTTGGTCTTGAGGAGGCCGTCGATATCGAGGGTGCGAATCGGCACGCCATCGACGACGATCGTGCGAATGTGATCGCGAAGGCTTTCATAGGTCTGTCCGTTCGCGGCGAACAGCAGGTCGATCAACATCTCGTCGGCGACGCGAATGTTTTCGGGCTCTCCTGAAGCCGGTGCGAACCATTCGGCACGCAACTCCTTGCTCGACGCCAGGAAAGAGAGAGCACGAATCACGCGAACTCCGTTTTCCAGCGACGAAGGCAGGAGAACGTCGATGTCCTCGGTGCTGCGCGTGAAGCCATTGAGGCGGACGGCGTGGCCGCCCACAAGCACGTAGGCAACGCTCTCCGACTGGAACCGGCGGAGCAGTTCGAGCAATGAATCCTCGTTCACGTCACGCTGGTCCCGGCGCCGTTGAGCAGTCGCGCCTGGTCGAGCTGACGCCGATCGTCCATCTCGTTGAAGACGCGATGCGATGCCTGGAGAACGCCTCGCGGCATCGACTGCCTTGCGCCGGCGAGCATCTTGTCGAGCGCCAGCCCACGGTGCCAGGCCTCGACGGGGTCGAGGATGAACTCGCTACGCTCCCGGCTGCCGACGACTCTTGTCATGGCGGCGATCTTAGGGCTTGTCCGGGGACAAGCTCTTAGGGGAGCGGCCGCCAGACGAGGCAGACGGCGCGCGCTTCCATCGCCTCGCCGCGGCCGACCGGGCCCATGCCCTCGGCGGTCTTGGCCTTGACGCTGACCTGGTCGATCGCGACGCCGATCGCACCGGCGACGCGCTGGCGCATCGCCGCCATGTAGGGCGCGAGCTTGGGCGCCTCGACGATCACGGTCGCGTCGACGTTGCCGACCTGCCAGCCGGTCGCGTTGACGCGGCGCGCCGCCTCCGACAACAGGGCGAGCGAATCGGCTCCCTTGTACTGCGCGTCGGTGTCCGGGAAGTGGTGGCCGATGTCGCCGAGCGCGGCCGCGCCGAACAAGGCGTCGGTGATGGCGTGGCAGAGCGCGTCGGCGTCCGAGTGGCCGGCCAGACCGTGCGTGTGCGCGATCTCGACGCCGCCAAGGATGAGCTTGCGCCCCAGGACGAGCGCATGCGTGTCCCAGCCTTCGCCGACGCGCCAGACCGGACCGCGCGGCTTCATCGGCCGGTCTCGCGCCGGGCGCGCAGGATCGCCGCGGCCAAGGCGAAGTCTTCCGGCCTCGTCACCTTCAGGTTCTCGGGCGAGCCGGGGACGAGCAGCGGCTCGAGGCCGATGCCCTCGATCGCCGAGGCCTCGTCGGTGACCGCGGCACCGCTCTTTGCCAATGCCCCGGCCAGGACGCCGAGGCGAAACATCTGCGGCGTCTGTGCCAGCCACATGCCCCGACGCGGCAAGGTCGCCATCGAGCGCCCGCCGCCCTCCTGCTTCAGCGTGTCCGCCAGCGGCACGGCGAGCAGGCCACCGACCGGGTCACCGGCGCAGGCGTCGATCAGTCGATCGATCCAGCGAGCGCGCACCAGGCAGCGCGCCGCGTCGTGGACCAGCACCCAGTCGTCGGCGCCGGCGCCGCGCGATGCCAGCTCGGCCAGGCCGGCGGCGACGGTCGCGGCGCGGGTCGCGCCGCCGCAGCGCGCGACCACGAAGCGCTCGGCCGACGGCAGGGCGACACGGGCCTCGAACTCGGCGTCGTCGGGGGCGATCGCGATCAGCGTCAGGGCGAAGCGGCGCACGCCTGCCAGCGCGGTGAGCGTGTGCCGGACCATCGGCGCGCCGTCGAGCTCGACGTACTGCTTGGCGATCGGCGCGCCGACGCGAGAGCCCGTGCCGGCACAGGGCACGAGTGCGAAACAGCGGACGGCGGACGTGGGTTCGGGCGGCATCGATTCCCGCATGGGGCGGGCCGCAAGCATAAGGGCAGGCCGCTCCGTAAAATCGATCCCTTTGCCGGCGCGCCCTTTGGCGCTTTCATGCTTCTTCCCGACATCGCCCCCGGCAAGCGCTACACGCTGCCCCGCCCGCCCGGCTCGGCCGACGCCCTGGTTCTCGCACGCTTCGCGACGAAGCATCGCGCCGCCGACAAGTCGACGACGGCGATCTTCACCGCCGATCCCGCCGACGCCGGCCGCCTTGCCGAAGAGATCGCCTTCTTCGCTCCCGAGCTGCGCGTCTCGATCTTTCCCGATTGGGAGACGCTGCCCTACGACACTTTTTCTCCACACGAAGACCTGATCTCCGAGCGGCTCGCGACGCTGTGGAAGATCGGCCGCGGTGAGGTCGATGTCGTGCTCATGCCGGCGACCACCGCACTGGTCCGGCTCGCGCCGCCGAGCTTTCTCGCCGGCTACACCTTTCTCTTCAAGCAGAAGCAGCGCCTCGACGAAGCGGCGCTGAAAGCCCAGCTCACGCTCGCCGGCTACACGCACGTGAGCCAGGTCGTCTCGCCCGGCGAATACGCGGTGCGCGGCGGCCTGATCGACCTGTTTCCGATGGGCTCGCCGGTGCCCTATCGGGTCGACCTGTTCGGCGACGAGATCGATTCGATCCGCACCTTCGACCCCGACAGCCAGCGCAGCCTCGACCCGGTGCCCGAGGTGCGCCTGCTGCCCGGCCGCGAGTTCCCGATGGACGAGGCGTCGCGCGCCGCCTTTCGCTCGCGCTGGCGCGAGCGCATGGAAGGCGACCCGACCAAGGCGCGGCTCTACAAGGACGTCGGCGCCGGGCTCGCCACCGCCGGCATCGAGTACTACCTGCCGCTCTTCTTCGACGAGACGGCGACGGTGTTCGACTACCTCGGCGCGGCGGCGACGCTGGCCCTGCACGGCGAGGTCGACGCGGCGCTGCAGCGCTTCTGGACCGACACGCGCGAGCGGCATCGCTTCCTGCAGCACGACAAGGAGCGGCCGCTCCTGCCCCCGGAGGCGCTCTTCCTCAAGCCCGAAGAGTTCTTCTCTCGTTGCAATGCGCACGCGCAGTTGGCCGTGCGCGGCAGCGAGCCCAGCAATGAATGGGCCAAGTCGCTACCTGACCTCAGCGTCGACCGCGGCGCACCCGAGCCCCTCCGCCGCTTGCAGAACCACGTCGCCGCGACGCCACATCGCGTCCTCATCGTCGCCGAGAGCGAAGGCCGGCGCGAGAGCCTGCTCGAGCTGCTGCGCGACAGCCGCATCGATCCGCCGGCGGTCGCCTCTCTCACCGCCTTCGACACCGGCACCGAGCGCTTCGCCATTGCCGTTGCGCCGCTGGCCCAGGGCTTCGCCTGGAAGCGCAGCGGGAACGACGCCGAGACGATCGAGTTCGTCACCGAGACCGAGCTCTTCGCCACCTGGCCGGGAACGCGCCGGCGCAGGCGCCAGGAGCCGACCAGCGACGTCAACGCGCTGATCAAGGACCTCTCGGAGCTGAAGGTCGGCGACCCTGTCGTGCACATCAATCACGGCATCGGCCGCTACCTGGGTTTGACCACGCTCGCCCTCGGCGGACCCGAGGAGGAGGCCGCCGAGTTCCTGCACCTCGAATACGCCGACAAGGCGACGCTCTACGTGCCGGTCGCGCAGCTGCACCTGATCGCCCGCTACACCGGCGTCAGCGCCGAAGAGGCGCCGCTGCATCGGCTCGGCTCCGGGCAATGGGAGAAGGCGCGCCGCAAAGCCGCCGAGCAGGTGCGAGACACCGCCGCCGAGCTGCTCAACCTCTATGCACGCCGCGCCGCGCGCGAGGGCTTCGCCTTCCGCTTCACGGCGCACGACTACGAGGCCTTCGCGGCCAGCTTCGGCTTCGAGGAAACACCCGACCAGCACGCCGCCATCCATGCCGTGATCCAGGACATGGTCTCGCCGCGGCCGATGGATCGCCTGGTCTGCGGCGATGTCGGTTTCGGCAAGACCGAGGTCGCCTTGCGCGCCGCCTTCGTCGCGGTCAACGGCGGCAAGCAGGTCGCCATCCTGGCGCCGACGACGCTGCTCGCCGAGCAGCACTTCCAGAGCATCAGCGACCGGTTCGGCAAGTGGCCGATCAAGGTCGCCGAGCTGTCGCGCTTCCGCTCACCGAAGGAAGTGAAGGCGGCGCTGGCCGGGCTCGAGGACGGCACCATCGACATCGTCGTCGGCACGCACAAGCTGCTCTCGGCCGACGTCAAGTTCAAGCGCCTCGGCCTGCTCGTGATCGACGAGGAGCATCGCTTCGGCGTGCGCCACAAGGAGATGATCAAGGCGATGCGCGCCGAAGTCGACGTGCTGACGCTGACCGCGACGCCGATCCCGCGCACCCTCGGCATGGCCCTCGAAGGCCTGCGCGATCTCTCGGTCATCGCTACCGCGCCGCAACGGCGGCTGGCGATCAAGACCTTCGTGCGCAACGAAG
>JANXWR010000510.1 GCA_025351025.1 Burkholderiales bacterium
GCCGACGGCACGCTGGTCTACAGCTTCGTCGAAAGCGTCAAGGCGACCTATCCGTTCTACGTGATCCGGCTCGCCGGCGGCCTGCTCTACCTGGGAGGCATGCTGCTCATGGCCTGGAACGTGGTGATGACGGCGCGCGCCGGCCCCGAGGCGGCAGCAGCGCAGGCGCCGCAGCCCGGCCCGATGCTGCCGGCTGGAGTGGCGGCATGAGCGCACATGACACGCCGGCGGGCTCGCCGCACAAGGTCTCGGGTCACGAGCGGATCGAGACCAACAACTTTCTGATGATCGTGCTGATCCTGCTGGTCGTGGCGGTCGGCGGCATCGTCGAGATCGTGCCGCTCTTCTTCCAGCGCTCGACCACCGAGCCGGTGCCCGGCCTCAAGCCCTACACCGCGCTGCAGCTCGCCGGCCGCGACATCTACACGCGCGAGGGTTGCTACAACTGCCACTCGCAGATGATCCGCACCCTGCGCGCCGAGACGCTGCGCTACGGTCACTACTCGATGGCCGGCGAGTTCGTCTACGACCACCCGTTCCAGTGGGGCAGCAAGCGCACCGGCCCCGACCTGCACCGGGTCGGCGGCAAGTACAGCGACGAGTGGCAGGCCATCCATCTCAACAACCCGCGCGACCTGGTGCCGGAATCGAACATGCCGGCCTATCCTTGGCTGCAGACGACCAAGGTCGACGACGAAAGCATCGGCGCGCATATGACCGGCCTGCGCCGCGTCGGCCTGCCCTACAGCGACGACGAGATCGCCAAGGCCGGGGAAAGCATACGCGGCAAGACCGAGCTCGACGCGCTGATCGCCTATCTGCAGGTGCTCGGCACCGCGGTCAAGTAGCGGGACAAAGCCATGGACCTCAACGATCTTCGCATCGGCATCACTCTGCTCTCGTTCGTCGTCTTCGCCGGCATCGTCCGCTGGGCTTGGTCGCGCCGCAACAAGAAGGGCTTCGACGAAGCCGCCAGGCTGCCGTTCGCCGACGAAGAACGAGGCGACAAATCATGAGCGATTTCTTCAACGACGGCTGGTCGATCTTCATTGCGGTGGCGACGCTGGCCAGTCTGGCCGCCTGCCTGGTCCTGCTTTTCATCGCCAGCCGGCGCCGGCCAATGGCCACCGACAACAGCACCGGCCACGTCTTCGACGAAGACCTGACCGAGCTCAACAACCCGCTGCCGATGTGGTGGGTGGTGTTGTTCGTGCTGACCGTCGTGTTCGCGTTCGCCTACGTCTACGCCTTTCCGGGCCTGGGCAGCGCGCCCGGCCCGCTCGCCTGGACCAGCCGCGGCGAGCTGGCGGCCGATCAGGCCAAGGCTACCGCCGAGATGGCGAAGATCTATGCCGCCTACACCAGCCTGCCGGCCGAAGCGCTCAGCCGCGACGAGCGCGCGATGGCCATCGGCCAGCGCCTCTTCATCAACAACTGCGCCACCTGCCACGGCTCCGACGCGCGCGGCAGCAAGGGCTTTCCGGACCTGACCGACAACGACTGGCTGCACGGCGGCAGCCCGGAAAAGATCGAGGAGTCGATCACCCTCGGCCGCACCGGCGTGATGCCGCCGATGGCCGCCGCGGTCGGCACTGCCGAGGACGTGCACAACCTGGCCAACTACGTGCTCAGCCTTTCGGGCAGCGCCTTCGACTCGATCGCCGCGCACTCCGGCAAGCAGAAGTTCGTCGTCTGCGCGGCCTGCCACGGTGCCGACGGCAAGGGCAACCAGGCGATCGGCGCGCCGAACCTGACCGACAAGGTCTGGCTGCACGGCTGGGGCGAAGCGGCGATCACGGCGATGATCAACAACGGCAAGACCAACGTCATGCCGGCGCAAGGCGGGCGACTCGCGCCCGAGCAGATCCACCTGCTCGCGGCCTACGTCTGGAGCCTGTCGCAGACCCGGCAGACCGCCGCGAAGTGAGAGACGCGCCGCGCCATTCGCCGGCCCGGGCAGGACCTTCGCGTTGAAGCCAGCGGTCATCCCGATCGTCGCCGCCGAGACGTCGGCGCAGAGGGTCTCGCTCTACGTCAGCGAAGACAAGATCCAGCCGCGCTCGGTGCACGGCTGGTTCGCGACCTGGCGCTGGGCCCTGGTCTGGTTCACGCAGCTCCTGTTCTACAGCCTGCCCTGGCTCGAGTGGAACGGGCGCCAGGCGATGCTCTTCGACCTGGCGGCGCGGCGCTTCTACATCTTCGGCATGGTCCTGCATCCGCAGGACGTGATCTTTCTCGCCGGCCTGCTCATCCTCTCGGCCTTCGGCCTTTTCCTGTTCACCGCCGTCGCCGGCCGGCTCTGGTGCGGCTATGCCTGCCCGCAGACGGTCTATACCGAGATCTTCATGTGGGTCGAGCATCACGTCGAAGGCGATCGGCAGGCGCGGCTCAAGCTCGACGCGGCGCCGTGGTCGGCGACGAAGCTCGGCAAGAAGAGCGCCAAGCACCTGCTCTGGCTGGCGATCGGCTTGTGGACCGGCTACACCTTCGTCGCCTACTTCACGCCGGCGCGCACCCTGGCCGGCGAAGTCCTGGGCTTCACGATCGGCCCTTGGGAAGGGTTCTGGATCCTCTTCTACGGCCTGGCGACCTACGGCAACGCCGGCTTCCTGCGCGAGCAGGTCTGCAAGTACATGTGCCCGTATGCGCGCTTCCAGAGCGCGATGTTCGACCGCGACACGCTCATCATCAGCTACGACGCGGCCCGCGGCGAGCCGCGCGGCTCGCGGGCGCGTGGCGTCGAGCCGGCTTCGGCGGGCAAGGGCGACTGCA
>JANXWR010000526.1 GCA_025351025.1 Burkholderiales bacterium
TTCCACGAGCTGATCGGGCCCTATCCGTGGCTCACCAAGCGCGTCGCGCGGGTGCTCGACGCCGAGGCGGTGATTCCCGGCCGCAACCCCTTCGCCTACCTGTTTGCGCTGTTCGTTCCCTACGCCGGCCGCGCCGGCGGCCAGCGCGACGAGCGCGCGCGCCGCCGATTCGGGCGACTCGCAGCAGGCGCGACCGTGCCGGTCGCAGGTCGTTTCCTTGGCGCGCGAATAGGCGGCGCCGAGCAGCGGCAGCCAGAGCACCGGCGCGCGCAGCAGGCGGCCGCTGAGGTGGCGCATGCGCACGTGGCCGAGCTCGTGGCCGAAGTAGAAATTGATGCCGTTGGGATGCGCGTCCATCGCATCGACGATGTCGGAAAGCAGCACGACGTGGTGGCGGCCGAGAAAGCGCGTCGCAAAGGCGTTGAGCACGCCGCCGCCCTGCAGCACGTAGGCCTCGGGCTTGTCGTCGGCCATGCCGATCTTGTCGCAGCAGGCGTCGAAGCGCGCGCGCAGGTCGGGCAGCTGCTGCATCGACAGCAGCACGCCGTTGCCGCGCAGCCAGGCGATGACCGCCGACTGCGCGAAGAGATAGAAGAGAAATCCGAACAGCAGGTAGATGAGGACCAGTCCCACCGTGCCGAGAAGGATGAGCATCCAGGCGATCAGGCCGAGCACCAGCGTGATGGCGCCGAGCGAACTCTCGCGCGGGCAAACGAGCTCGTCTTTCATGGGTGTCCTCCCTATGCGAATGTCTTGTCGTGGCCGTCGACGCGGCTGGCCTCTAATGTAGGTGGCCCTGCGCTGCGCTCGGCTGCCCCTGGAAACTGGCGCGGGCACGGCGAGGCGGCGATGCCGCCTCATGCGAACATCGGGTTGAATCCACAGAATCCGTCATGGCCGAGCGATCGTTCGTCGAGGAAGTGAAGAAGCTCCGGCTCGGCGCCGGCGCGGTGTTTCGTGGCGAGGGCATCCTCGCCGTCACCAAGGCGCTGCTCGAGTCCGGCGTCTCTTACGTCGCCGGCTACCAGGGCGCGCCGATCTCGCACCTGATGGACGTCCTCGCCGACGCCCAGGACATCCTCGTCGAGCACGGCATCCGCTTCGAGAACTCGGCGAGCGAGGCGACGGCGGCGGCGACGCTGGCGGCCTCGGTCAACTACCCGCTGCGCGGCGCCGTCACCTTCAAGGGGCCGGTCGGCGTCAACGTCGCCTCCGACGCGCTCGCCAACCTGGCCTCGGGCGGCGTCACCGGCGGAGCCCTCGTCATCGTCGGCGAGGACTACGGCGAAGGCTCCTCGATCATGCAGGAGCGCACCCACGCGTTCGCCATGAAGTCGCAGATGTGGCTGCTCGATCCGCGCCCCAACCTGCCTTCGATCGTCGCCGCGGTGAAGCAGGGCTTCGAGCTCTCGGAGGCGAGCCACACGCCGGTGATGCTGATGCTGCGCATCCGCGCCTGCCATGTGCACGGCCACTTCACGTCCAGCGCCAACCGGACGGCGAGCTACACGCCGAGCGATGCGCTCGAAGCGCCGCGCCGCGACGTCGCGCGCATCGCCCTGCCGCCTGCCACCTACTTGCACGAGCAGGAGAAGGTGAACGAGCGCTGGCCGGCGGCGCTGCGCTTCATCGAGGCGCGCGGCCTCAACGAGTTCTTTGCCGGCAGCGACGGCGAGCTCGGCATCATCGTCCAGGGCGGCAACTACAACGCGCTGGTGCGCGCGCTCGAGCGGCTCGGCCTGGCCGACGTCTACGGCCGCTCGACGATTCCGCTCTACGTCATGAACGTCGCCTACCCGGTCGTGCCGGCCGAGGTGACGCGCTTCTGCGCCGGCAAGAAGGCGGTGCTGCTGGTCGAGGAAGGCCAGCCGAATTTCATCGAACAGAACCTGGCGACGATCCTGCGCCAGGCCGACCTGCGGACAGAAACAGGTGCCCCCACGCTCACTTCGTTCGCTGCCCCCCGAGGGGGCGCGCAGCGCCCTTCGGGCGGCCGTGCGGGCACTGCGTTGCACGGCAAGGACTTTCTCGCGCCGGCCGGCGAATACACAGGCGCCGAGGTGCTGAAGGGAACGCGCGCGTTTCTCGAGCATTACGGTCGCATCGAGCCTGAGGCGAAGTCGGTCAAGGCGCCCCGCGTGATCGCGCTGACCATCGACAAGCCGCTCTCCGAGGTCGTGCAAGCCCGGCCACCGGGCTTTTGCACCGGCTGCCCGGAGCGGCCGATCTTCAGCGCCATGAAGCTGGTCGAGCGCGAGCTGGGCCCGCATCACGTCAGCGCCGACATCGGCTGCCATTTGTTCTCGATCCTGCCGCCCTTCCACATCGGCAACACGACGATGGGCTATGGGCTCGGTACGGCCGGCGCCTCGGCCTTCAACACCCCCTCGCCGAAGCGGGCGATCTCGATGATGGGCGACGGCGGCTTCTGGCACAACGGCCTGACCAGCGGCATCGCCAACGCCGTCTTCAACCGCAGCGACAACCTGACCATCGTCGTCGACAACAACTACACCTCGGCCACCGGCGGCCAGGATTTGCTCTCGTCGAAGGGCGCGAATCCGACGCGCAGCACCGGCCACGCGATCGAGAAGGCGGTGCGCGGCGTCGGCGTCGACTGGGTGAGGACGATCCGCCGCACCTACGACGTCGCCGGCATGCGCGACGCGCTGCGCGAGGCGCTGACTTCGAAGGACAAGGGCCCGAAGGTGCTGATCGCGCAGTCGGAGTGCCAGCTCAACCGGCAGCGCCGCATCAAGCCGCTCGTCAAGGCGGCGGTGGCGCGCGGCGAGCGCGTCGTGCGCGAGCGTTTCGGCGTCGATGCCGACACCTGCACCGGCGACCACTCGTGCATCCGCCTCTCCGGCTGCCCGTCGCTCTCGATCAAGGCCAACCCCGATCCGCTCCGCACCGACCCGGTCGCCACCGTGCTGGACAGCTGCGTCGGTTGCGGCGTCTGCGGCGAGGTCTCGCACGCGGCGGTGCTCTGCCCGTCGTTCTACAAGGCGCGCATCGTCAGCAACCCGAGCGCCTGGGACAGGCTGGCCCAGCGCCTGCGCGGCGGCGTGATCGGCTGGCTACAGCGGCGCGATGCCCGGGCGCGGGCGCGGCTGGCCTTCTGAGCCTCGCCGAACGGTTTCGACGACGAGCCCCTGCGCCATGCACTTTCGCCAGTTGTTCGAGCCGATCTCGAGCACCTACACCTATCTGCTCGGATGCGAAGAAACCGGCGAGGCGGTGCTCATCGACCCGGTCGTCAATTCGATCGAGCGCGACCTCGAGGCCGTTGCCAGCCTGGGCTTGAAGCTCGCCTGGACACTCGACACGCACATTCACGCCGACCACATCACCGCGGCCCTGCATCTCAAGGAGCGTGTCGGCAGCAGCATCGCCGCGCCGGCGATGGAGCGACTCGCCTGTGCCGACGCCGGCGTGCTCGACGGCGTGCCCTTCACTGTCGGCCGGATCGCGTTGCGGCCGATGCACACGCCCGGCCACACCGACAGCCATTTCGCCTACGCTCTCGACGACCGCGTCTTCAGCGGCGACGCCTTGCTCATCGACGGCTGCGGCCGCACCGATTTCCAGAACGGCAACGCCGCCGCCCTGTACGAGAGCGTCACCGGCAAGCTGTTCGCGCTGCCCGACGAGTGTCTGGTTTATCCGGCGCACGACTACGAGGACCGGCGCGTCTCGTCGATCGGCCAGGAAAAACTGCGCAACCCGCGCCTCGGCGCCGGCCGGACGCGCGAGGAGTTCGAACGCATCATGGCCGCGCTTGATCTTCCCTACCCGAAGTTCATCGAGTGGGCGGTGCCCGGCAACCGTCAATGCGGCGTCTGTCCCGACGACCTGCCGACCGAGATGCGCGCCTACTGCGGGCGCATGACGGAAAGCCGGCAAGGCTGAACCGCCGAGGAACGAGCGCCGTGCAACCCCTGAAGATCGCGATCATGGCCATGGGCGGCGAGGGCGGCGGCGTGCTCGCCGACTGGATCGTCGACCTCGGCGAAGCGAACGGCTGGCTGGCGCAGACGACCTCGGTGCCGGGTGTGGCGCAGCGCACCGGCGCGACGATCTACTACGTCGAGCTTTACCCGGTGGCCGAGGCCGAGCGCGACGGCGCCGCGCCGGTGCTGGCCTTGATGCCGCTGCCCGGCGACGTCGATGTCGTGCTCGCCTCCGAGCTGATGGAATGCGGCCGCGCCGTTCAGCGCGGTCTCGTCACGCCCGATCGCACGACGCTCGTCGCCTCGACGCATCGCGTCTATTCGATCACCGAGAAAAGCGCGCTCGGCGACGGCCGCGTCGACAGCGACGCGCTGCTTGCGCACGCCGAGGCGGCGGCGAAGCGCTTCGTCCGCTTCGACATGGCCGAGGCGGCCGAGCGGAGCGGCAGCGTCATCAGCGCCGTGCTGTTCGGCGCCCTCGCCGGCACCGGCGTGCTGCCGTTCAGCCGGGGCCAGTTCGAAGCGACGATCACGCGCGGCGGCGTCGGCGTCGCGAGCAGCTTGAAGGCGTTTGCCGCCGGCTGCGAGCGGGCCGGGATGCGGGAGGACGAGATCCTTCGCTCCGCTCAGGACGACAGCCGTGCTTCCGCGTCGAACGACGTCGGTCATCCTGAGCGCAGCGAAGGATCTCGAGCCACGGCGCAAGACCCGGCTGTGCAATCGCTGCTCCAGCGCATCGACAACTCCTTTCCCGCGTACGCGCGAACCCTGCTGCGCGAAGGCGTGCGCCGTCTGATCGACTACCAGGACATCGCCTACGCCAGTCTCTACCTCGACCGCATGACCACCATCGCCCCGCTGCCGGCCGCGACCACCCGCCTGATCGACGAGACGGCGCGCCATCTCGCACTCTGGATGTCGTACGAGGACACGATCCGCGTCGCCGCGCTGAAGACGCGCGGCTCGCGCTTCGAGCGCGTGCGCGGCGAGGTCCGCGCCGGCAGCGACCAGGTGCTGGCGATCGACGAGTACCTGCACCCGCGCTTGCAGGAAATCGCCGAGACGCTGCCGGCTTCGATCGGCCACTGGATCGAGCGGCCCGGCTGGCCGCGCCGCCTCGTCGAGCGCTACACGCAGAAGGGCCGCATCGTCACGACCAGCTCGCTCTCGGGCTTTCTCATGCTGCGGGCCGTGGCCGGCATGAAGCGCTGGCGCCGCGCGACGACACGCTACGCGGCCGAGAACGCGGCGATCGAAGGCTGGCTGGCGCGCATCGCCGCCGCGGCGGCGATCAACCCCGAGCTCGCCGTCGAGGTGGCGCAGTGCCAGCGCCTGGTCAAGGGCTACAGCGACACCCACGAGCGCGGCGTGCGCAACTTCGAGACCGTCATGGCCGCGGTGCAGAAGGCGGGCGCGGCGCTCGCGCCGGCCACCTTGCGCGAGCTGCGCGAGGCGGCGCTCGCCGACGAGCACGGCGACCGGCTCGGTGCGGCGCTGGCCCGTTACGCTCTCGCCTGAGCCCACGGCCTCGATCGCCCATGTCCACCTCCACCCGCTTCGACCCCACCGCCATCGCCGCGCTGGTGCAGCCCGACCGCGTGCACCGCGACCTCTACATCGACGCCGACCTGTTCGCCCTCGAGCAGGAGCACTTCTTCGCCAACACCTGGAACTACGTCGGCCACGATTCGCAGCTGCCGAAGGCCGCCGACTACCTTCGCGCCGAGGTCGCCGGCCAGCCGCTCATCGTCGTCCGCCACCAGGACGACTCGGTGCGCGTGCTCATGAACCGCTGCGCGCACAAGGGCTCGCGCCTGGTCAGCGCGCCCTGCGGCAACACGGGCAGGCACTTCCGTTGCCCGTACCACGCATGGACCTTCCGCACCGACGGCTCGCTGCTCAACATCCCGCTGAAGAACGGCTACGACGGCACGGCGCTCGCCGAGTGCGAGTCGGCGCAGGGACTGGTGACGGTGAAAAACGTGCGCCTGTATCGCGGCTTCATCTTCGTCAAGATCAACGACGTCGGTCCGGGCTTCGAAGAGTACTTCGGCGAGTCGCTGTCCTCGATCGACAACATGGCCGACCGCTCGCCCGAAGGCCGGCTCGAGATCGCCGGCGGCTGCCTGCGCTTCATGCACCAATGCAACTGGAAGATGTTCGTCGAGAACCTCAACGACACCATGCACCCGATGGTCGTGCACGAGTCCTCGGCCGGCACCGCCAAGCGGATGTGGCTCGACAAGCCGACCGAAGCGCCCAAGCCGATGGCGATCGAGCAGTTCACGCCGTTCATGTCCTCTTACCAATTTTTCGAGGACATGGGTGTGCGCGTCTTCGACAACGGGCACAGTTTCTCGGGCGTGCACTTCTCGATCCACAGCAAGTACTCGGCGATCCCGGCCTACGATGCCGCCATGAAGGCGGCTCATGGCGAGGAGCGCACGGCGCAGATCCTCGGCCTGGCGCGGCACAACACCGTCTACTACCCGAACCTGACGATCAAGGGCGCGATCCAGGCGATCCGCGTCGTCCGGCCGATAGCAGTCGACAAGACGCTGATCGAGAGCTGGACCTTTCGCCTCGTCGGTGCACCGCCCGAGATGCTGCAGCGCACGGCAATGTACAGCCGGCTCATCAACTCGCCGTTCTCTGTCGTCGGCCACGACGACCTGCAGGCCTATCGCGGCATCCAGGCCGGGCTGCACGCCAGCGGCAACCCGTGGGTCAGCCTGCATCGCAATTTCGACGTCGGCGAGATCGGCGAGAAGGACGTGACGACCGTCGGCACGAGCGAGATCTCGATGCGCAACCAGTACCGCGCCTGGTCCCGGTACATGACGATGTCGATGGCATGACAAAGCCCCCACGCTCTCTTCGTTCGCTGCCCCCCGAGGGGGCGCGGCCGGGCTTGGGGCGGCCCGGCGCCCGGCCGGCGAGGACCAACGAACGCGAGCTCATTGATTTCGTGGTCCGCGAGGCACGCCTGCTCGACGAGAAGCGCTACGAGGAATGGAACGCGCTCTTCACCGACGACGCGATCTACTGGGTGCCGCTGGTGCCGAT
>JANXWR010000541.1 GCA_025351025.1 Burkholderiales bacterium
GCCTGCGCCAACGAGACGATGCGGCTCAAGCCGGTGGCGCCGCTGCTGGTCGTGCAGTCCTTGCGCGACACGACGATCGCCGACATCCGCGTGCCCGCCGGCACGCTGGTCTTCGGCGCGATGCGCAGCGAATCGCTGCGCGACGACTATTTCGCCAAGGCGGCGCAGTTCGACCCGGCGCGCTGGCTGGCCATCGGCCTCAACGCCAGCGCGGCGAATCGCATCGCCATGCCGTTCGGCGCCGGGCCGCGCGTCTGCCCCGGGCGGCACCTGGCAATGCTCGAGATGAAGATGGCGCTGGCCACCCTGCTCGGCCGCTTCGAGATCGAAGGCGTAGCCACCGCCGACGGCGACTCGCCCGACGAGCGCATGTCGTTCACAATGGCGCCGGGATCGCTGTCGATGCGCTTGCGCAGCAGGCATCGCTGACCGGAGAATCGCCCCCGCGACCGATTCGGCGCGGAGGAGGTCGAGAGTGGAAACGTTCGTCGCCGCAAGACCGCTCGCCAAGGTCGCCACGCGCCGCATCGAGGACCTGCCAGGACCGCGCGGCCTGCCTGTCCTCGGCAACCTGCTGCAGATGGACCGCCAGGCGCTGCATCGCAGCGTCGAGGACTGGGTCGGGCGCTACGGCCCCTACTTTCGCTTTCGCGTCGGCAGCCGCAAGTTCGTCGCCGTCGCCGGTCACGCGGCGCTGGCCGCCTTGCTGCGGGATCGGCCCGAGGGCGTTCGACGCGCCGCCAAGCTCGAGCGGATCTGGCTCGAGCTGGGACTGCCGCCGGGCGTGTTCATCGCCGAGGGCGATGCCTGGAAGCGGCAGCGCCGCATGGTCATGGCCGGCTTCGACCCGACCCACGTGCGCGACTACCTGCCCTCGCTGGCGCGCGTCACCGAGCGGCTGCATGCGCGTTGGGCGCGTGCGGCCAGCCGCGGCGAAGACATTCCGCTGCAGCCCGACCTGATGCGATTCACCGTCGATGCTATCGCCGGCCTGGCCTTCGGCGCCGAGGTGAAGACGCTCGAGTCGGACGAAGAGGTCATCCAGCAGCATCTCGACAAGATGTTCCCGGCGCTGTTCGGCCGCGTGATGTCGGCACTGCCCTATTGGCGTTGGTGGCGCCGGCCTGCGGACCGGCGGCTCGAGCAGGCCGTCGTCGAGGTGAAGAAGGCGATCGAGGTCTTCATGGCGCAGGCGCGCGCCCGCCTCGCCGCCGACCCCGCGCTGCGCAGCCGCCCGCGCAACCTGCTCGAGGCGATGCTGGTCGCTTCCGAGGCCGAAGGCAGCGGCGTCGACGACACCGACGTCGCGGGCAACGTCCTCACCATGTTGCTCGCCGGCGAGGACACGACGTCCAATACGCTGGCCTGGATGCTTTATCTGCTGGCGCGACACCCGGCGACGCTCGAACGCGCGGTGCGCGAAGTGGCGGCCGCCTGGCCCGACTTTCAACTCGACCACGAGCGGCTCGACCGCCTCGACTTCATCGAAGCCTGCGCGCACGAGACGATGCGGCTCAAGCCGGTGGCGCCCTTCATCGGCTTGCAGCTCTTGCGCGACACCGTCGTCGCCGACATCGCCATGCCGCAGGGCACGATCATCTGGGGCGTGATGCGCCACGACGGTCTCGACGACCGGCACTTTCCCGACGCCGCCGCGTTTCGCCCCGAGCGCTGGCTCGCCGAAGGCGACCCGGCGCAGGCCGCGAGCGCCGCCAAGCGGGTCTCGATGCCGTTCGGCGCAGGCCCACGCGTCTGCCCCGGTCGCTACCTGGCGCTGCTCGAAATGAAGATGTGCATGGCGATGCTGCTCAGCCGCTTCGAGGTGCAAAGCGTCGCCGCCGCCGATGGCCGTGACGCCCGCGAGCAACTGCAGTTCACGATGAGCCCGGTCGGTCTGCGCATGCGCTTGCGCGAGCGCACGCCGGCCGGCGTCGCCGCGTCTTAGCCGAGTGCCGCCAGCGCCTGCGCGCAATCGGCGATGAGGTCACCGACCGCCTCGAGCCCCATCGAGAAGCGCACCAGCGTGCCGGGCCATGGCGGCCGCGAACGGTACGCGGCGAGGTCGTACGGAACGGCCAGGCTGACCGGCCCGGCCCACGAGTAGCCGAGCTTGAACAGCTTGAGGGCGTCGAGAAAAGCATCGACCTGGCGGGCGCTGAAGCGCGTGTCGAAGACGACCGAGAAAAGGCCCGCAGCCTGCGTGCAAAGCTCGGCCCAATGCGCGTGGCCCGGCGAGCCCGGCAGAGCCGGATGCAGCACGGCGACGACCTCCGGCCGCGCCTTCCACCAAGCAGCTAGCTCGCGCCCGGCGCGGTCCTGCGCTTCGTAGCGCAGAGCGATCGACGGCAGGCCGCGCAGCACCGCCTCGGCGTCGTTGGCGCCGATGCCCCAACCCATGCGCATGTGCGTCGCCTTCAACCGCTGGTGCAGCGCTTCGTCGCGCGTCGTCGCCGAGCCCATGAGCACGTCGGCGCCGCCCGAGGCGTATTTGGTGAGGGCCTGGATCGAGACGTCGGCGCCGACGTCGAAGGGGCCGAAGGCAAGGCCGGCGCCCCAGGTGTTGTCGATGGCGACGAGCACGCCCGGATGCCGGCGCACCGCCGCGACGAGGGCCGGCAGATCCGGGAACTCCATCGTCACCGAGCCGGGCGCCTCGAGCCAGACGAGGCGCGTCTTCGGCGTGATCGCCGCGGCCAGCGAAGCCGGATCCATGGCGTCGTAGTAGCGATGCGCGATGCCCCATCCGGCGAGCTCGTTCTTGGCGAGCTCCTTGCCGGGACCGTAGGCGTTGTCGGGAATCAGCAGCTCGTCGCCGGCGCGCAGCAAGGCGGCGTCGACGAGCGTGATCGCCGACAGACCGCTAGGCACGAGCAGGGTGTCGAGGCCGCCTTCGAGCGTCGCGATTCGTGCTTCGAGCGTGAAAGTGGTCGGCGTTCCGTGCAGGCCGTAGGTGTAGCCGGCCTTCGACTTCCAGGTGCGCGAGCGCAGCGTCGCGGTGTCCGCGAACAGCACCGTCGACGCCTTGTGCACCGCCGGCTGGACCGAGCCGAAGCCCTCGGGCGGCCGGTAGGCGTGGGCGATGAGCGAAGTGCTGCTGGGCGGCTTCTTCTTCATGAAGTCAGATCGGCACGCCGACCAGATCGTGCCCGTCGACGGCGAGGATCCGCGCGCGCGTGAACTCGCCCGCCTTCAACGTCTTCGACGCCTTCTCCGGCGGCAGCAGTCGGACCCGGCCGTCGATCTCCGGCGCGTCGGCGTAGCTGCGGCCGATGCCGCCTTTCCTGCCCAGCCTGGGCGCCGAATCGACCAGCACTTGCATCGTCGCACCGATCCGGCGCGCCAGCTTCTCGATCGACACTGCCTCGGCCACTGCCATGACGCGCGCACGCCGTGCTTCGCGCAGCTCGATCGGCAGCATGCCGGGGATCGCGTTCGCCGTCGCGCCGTCGACTGCCGAATAGGCGAAGCAGCCGGCACGGTCGATCTTTGCCTCGCGCAGAAAGGCGAGCAGATCCTCGAACTCGGCCTCGGTCTCGCCCGGAAAGCCGGCGATGAAGGTGCTGCGCACGACCAGCTCGGGGCAGATCTCGCGCCAGCGCGCGAGCCGCTCGAGGTTCTTCTCGCCGCTCGCCGGCCGCTTCATGCGGCGCAGCACGTCGGGGTGCGAATGCTGGAACGGCACGTCGAGATAGGGAAGGACGCGGCCGGTCGCCATCAGCGGCAGGATGGCGTCGACATGCGGATAGGGATAGACGTAGTGCAACCGAACCCAGGCGCCGTGCGGCTCGGCGATCTCGGCGAGGCGCTCGCAGAGATCGAGCAACTGCGTCTTGACCGGCCGGCCGTTCCAGAAGCCGGTGCGATAGCGCACATCGACGCCATAGGCGCTGGTGTCTTGGCTGATGACAAGCAATTCCTTGACGCCCGACTCGAACAGCGCTGCCGCCTCGGCGAGCACGTCGCCGACCGGCCGCGACACCAGGTCGCCGCGCAGGCTCGGGATGATGCAGAAGGTGCAGCGATGGTTGCAGCCCTCGCTGATCTTCAGGTAAGCGTAGTGTTTCGGCGTCAGCTTGATGCCGATCGATGGGCGCCGCGCGGGGACGAGGTCGACGAAGGGATCGTGGGGCTTCGGCACATGCAGGTGCACCGCATCCATCACCTCTTCGGTGGCGTGCGGGCCGGTCACGGCAAGCACGCTCGGGTGCATCTGCCGCACCCAGTTGCCGCCGCCCTCGCCTGCCTTGGCGCCGAGGCAGCCGGTGACCACGACCTTGCCGTTCTCGGCCAGCGCCTCGCCGATCGTCGCCAGGCTTTCGCGCACCGCGTCGTCGATGAAGCCGCAGGTATTGACGATGACGAGATCGGCGCCGGCGAAGGTCTTCGAGGTCGTGTAGCCCTCGGCCGAAAGACGCGTCAGGATCAGCTCGGAGTCCGTGAGCGCCTTCGGGCAGCCGAGCGAGACGAAGCCGATCTTCGGCGCGGCGGTGGACGCGGGTGCGGCGGGCGGGCGAACGAGCGTGTCCTCTGTCATCGACGGATTTTCGCCGATCGGCCGTGCCGGCGTGACGGCGAGAAACTCAGCGCTTCGCGGGAGGCTTGACGACCGGCAATCCCGGGAACAGGGTCGCCGCCTGCTTGGCCACCTGCTCCTGCATCTTCAGGAAGGCCTGCCGCGACTGTTCCATGTAGTTGCCCATCAGTCCTTGCACCATCGGCGCCTGCCCGTTCAGGAACTGCGTCCACAGCTCCGGGCTCGGCAGCTTCGGGTCGACCAGGCCCTTGGACTGCTCGGCGATCCGGCCCTGGATGTCGGTGAAGGTCTGCAGGTTGGACTCGAGATAGGTGCCCATCATCCCCTGCATCGCGTGGCCGTAGAAACGGATGATCTGCGACAACATCGAGGTCGAGAAGATCGGCACGCCGCCGGTCTCTTCCTCGAGGATGATCTGCAGCAGGATGCTGCGCGTCAGGTCGTTGCCAGTCTTGGCGTCGCGCACCTCGAAGTTCACGCCCTGCAGGACCATCGCCTTCACCTCGGCGAGCGTGATGTAGCTCGATACCTCGGTGTCGTAGAGGCGCCGGTTCGGGTATTTCTTGAGGATGCGCAACCCGGCGCTTGTGGCGGCGGGCTTCTTCGGTGCGCCGGCGCGACGGGGCTGGGCCATCGATGTTCCTGGAGCGGTTGCGCGCCGATTCTAGGAGTGCGCCCTGGACCACTCGAAGGGGTTTTCCCCGGCGGCACCGCGGGATCTGCGGCGCCTGCCGGCGTTCGGCGACGCGCCGGCTACGCGTCGCGCTTGGCAACGAGCGTCAGGATGTCGTAGCTGGCGACCAGCTCGTCGGCCTGGTTCGTGACCTCGACGTCCCAGGCGACGACGCCCTGGCCCTTGCCTTGCGCGTCCTTCTTGTTGCGGTCGATCTTGCGCTTGCAGGTCATGCGCGCGCGGATCGTGTCACCGATCGCCACCGGCTTGACAAAGCGCAGCGTGTCGAGCCCGTAGTTGGCGAGCACCGGGCCGGGCGCCGGCGAGACGAACAGCCCCGCCGCAGCCGAGAGCACGAAGTAGCCGTGCGCGATGCGCTGGCCGAAGGCCGACTCCTTGGCGGCGATGGCGTCGAAGTGCATGTAGAAGAAGTCGCCCGAGATGCCGCCGAAGGCGACGATGTCGGCCTCGCTCACGGTGCGCCGATGTGTCAGCAGCGAGTCGCCGATGGCGAGCTCCTCGAAGTGCTTGCGGAACGGATGCACCTCGCCTTCGTGCAGCGCCGCGCCGCGCACGTACTCGCCGGCCACCGCCATGAGCATGGTGGGCGAGCCCTGCACCGCCGTGCGCTGCAGGTAGTGCTTGACGGCGCGGATGCCGCCCAACTCTTCGCCGCCGCCGGCGCGGCCCGGGCCGCCGTGCTTCAGCATCGGCAATGGCGAGCCGTGGCCGGTCGACTCGGCCGCGGCTTCGCGGTCGAGCACGAGCAAGCGGCCGTGCCAGGCCGCCAGCTGCGGGATCGCCTCTGCGGCGATCTTCGGATCCTTGGTCACCAGCGTCGCCACCAGGCTGCCGCGGCCGCGCGCCGCCAGCGCCATCGCCTCGTCGAAGTCGCCGTAAGGCATGAGGGTGCTGACCGGGCCGAAGGCCTCGACGTCGTGCACCGCATCGTTGGCCATGGCGTCGCGGCAGAGCAGCAGCGTCGGTGAGAAGAACGATCCCTTGCCGACGCCCTCGCCTTTGGGCGCGAAGCCGTCGGCGCGGCCGAACACGACCTCGTTGCCGCGCGACAGCATCTCGACCCGCTCGCCGACGTCCTTCTGCTGCGCCATCGAGGCGAGCGCCCCCATCTTCACGCCCTCGATCGCCGGGTCGCCGACGCTGACCTTGGCCAGCCGCTCGCGCAACTTGGCCGCCAAGGCGTCGATGTGCTGGCGCGGCACGATGGCGCGGCGGATGGCGGTGCACTTCTGGCCGGCCTTGACCGTCATCTCGCGCACCACCTCCTTGACGAAGAGGTCGAACTCCTCGTCGCCCGGCTGCACGTCGGGTGCGAGGATGGCGGCGTTGAGCGAGTCGGCCTCGGCGTTGAAGGGGATCGACTTCGCGAGCAGGTTGGCGTTGCCGCGCAGCTTCAGCGCCGTGTCGGCCGAGCCGGTGAAGGTGACGACATCCTGGCTGTCGAGCCGGTCGAGCAGGTCGCCCGCCCCACCGATGACGAGCTGCATGCTGCCCGCGGGCAAGAGGCCGGACTCGACCATCATGCGCACCGTCGCCTCGGTCAGGTAGCTGGTCGCAGTCGCCGGCTTGGCGATGCACGGCATGCCGGCGAGAAAGGTGGGCGCGAATTTTTCGAGCAGCCCCCAGACCGGAAAGTTGAAGGCGTTGATGTGCACGGCGACGCCGCCGCGCGGCACCAGGATGTGCGTGCCGGCGAAGTGGCCCTTCTTGCCGATCGAAACGGCTGGACCTTCATGGACGACGTTGCCCGACGGCAGCTCGTTGCCGCCCATTGACGCATAGGCGTAGAGCGTGCCGGTGCCGCCCTCGATGTCGACCCAGCTGTCGCTCCTCGTCGCGCCGGTGTGGCGCGAGATCGTGTAGAGCTCTTCCTTCCGCTCGTTGAGGTAGGCGGCGATCGCCTTCAGGCGCGCCGCGCGCTGCTGGAAATCCATCGCCATCAGGGCGGGCACGCCTTTCTTCCGCGCGTGGCTCAGCGCCTCGCCGAAATCGATCTCGTCGGCGTGCGTGTGATGGAGGGTCGAGCCGTCGATCGCGCTCGAGAGCGCGGCGCCGGCACGCGAGCCGACCCAGCGGTCGGCGATGAGACTCTGAAGAATCGATGCGTCGGACATGATGAGTGCGATCAGGGTTGATATTTCCATTCCCCGTTCTCGATCTTCACCATCACCCGGGCGCGCTGGTCGAGGCCGAGGTGATCGGTGGGCGACATGTTGAAGATGCCGTGCGCGCCTTCGACCTCGCTGGTCGCCTCGAGGGCGTCGCGCAGCGCGGCGCGGAACTCGGGCGTGCCCGGCTGCGCCTTTTTCAGCGCCTTGGCCGCGGCAAAGCTCATCAGCCGGCCGGCGTCCCAGGCGTGCGCGCCGAAGGTCGAGACCGAGCCCTTGCCGTAGGCGGCCTCGTACTTGGCCACGTAGTCCATCGCGCTCGGCTTGACCGGGTAGTTGGGCGGCAACTGCGCGGCGACCAGAACCGGGCCCGAAGGCAGGTAGGTGCCTTCGACGTCCTTGCCGCCGACGCGCAGAAAGTCGTTGTTGGCGACGCCGTGCGTCTGGTAGTACTTGCCGGTATAGCCGCGCTCCTTGAGCGTGCGCTGCGGCAGCACCGCCGGGGTTCCCGAGGCGGCGATGAGGATTGCATCGGGCTTCGCGGCGATGAGCTTCAACACCTGGCCGGTCACCGACGTGTCGGTGCGCGAATAGCGCTCGTTGGCGACGATGGTCAGGCCCTTGACCGGCGCGATCTTCGCGAACTCGCCGTACCACCCCTCGCCGTAGGCGTCGTTGAAGCCGATGAAGCCGACCGTCTTGACGCCCGACTGCTGCATGTGAGCGGCGATCGCCAGCGACATCATGATGTCGTTCTGCGGCGTCTTGAAGACCCAGCGCCGCTTGGCATCCATCGGCTCGACGATGCGCGCCGAAGCGGCCATCGAGATCATCGGCGTCTGTGCCTCGGCGGCAACGTCGATCA